>NZ_CAUSAI010000027.1:0-23674 GCF_963529685.1 uncultured Gemella sp. | reverse complement strand
TCGATAAAGATTCAAAAGTTGATCAAAACTTCGTAGTAACAGTAGCGAAGACAGTGCCTGTAACACCAACAACTCCACAAAATCCTAACGAAGATCCACAAAATCCTAAACCAGGAGCCCCAATCGATCCTAAGAATCCAAACGGGCCAAAATGGACGAAAGATGCTCTTGATAAACTAAACAACATCAAGTCAGTAACTCGTACAATTACTTACATTAAAGACGGTACAGATGAAGAAGTATCGCCAACTGAAGCTCCAAAAGTAACAAATAAAGTAAGCTTCATACGTACAGTAGTTGTAAATCCAAAAGACGGTTCAGTAGTAGGATACGACACAACAGGTGACGGTATTGCAGACGTAGCAGCAACAGACACTACAAGCGGATGGACAGCTGCAGGTACAGCTAAATTTGCAGAAGTTAAATCACCAGTTGTTAAAGGATATGTTGTAAAACCTAACCAAGATACACAAGGTGACTTAGTAGAAGCTGATGGATCTAAAGTTAAAGCATCTATAACAGATTTAACAGTAGATTCATCTAACCAAGATCTAAAAGTTAGATATGTACCAGTAGGAAAAGTTACAATTACAGTACCACCAGGTGTAACACCACCAACTCCGGTAACAGATACACCATACGAAAATGTACCAGGTGAACCAGGTAAAGTTGTACCACCAAGTCCAACTAAACCACAAGATCCACAAGATCCAAATAGTCCGAAAGTACCAGTGATTCCACATATCCCAGGAACAACACCACAAGTGCCGAAAGATCCAACTAAACCAGTAGATCCAAACACTAACCCACTTGTACCGTTGAAACCGATTGATCCAAAAGATCCATCTAAAGGATATGAAGTACCACCAGTACCAAAAGATCCAACTACAAATACACCAGTTAACTACGTTAAAGATGGACAAAAAGCTATCACAAACTTCGTAGATAACAACGGTAAAGTAGTATCTGATCCAGTATTTGATCAAGGTGGTTCAGGAACTAGATTCACTAAGTCTAGAGAAGTTGAAAGCAAGATCAAAGAACTTGTTAAGAAAGGTTACACTGTAGTAAGTAATGACTACCCTTCAGCAGATACAGATAGAGTATTCGACAACGATAATGGTAAAGATCAAATCTTCAACGTTAAAGTTACTCCACTTATTGTGCCAACAGATCCAAACAGCCCTGATAAACCAATGGTTCCAACTGACCCAACTAAACCAGTAGGTCCAAACAACCCACTAAGACCAGTAACACCATCAACACCAAACCCAGGTGAACCAGTATTCCCTGAAGATCCAAATAGCCCAGTATGGCCAGATACAGTGAAAGATCTAGTTACAGAAACAACTGCAACTCGTATAATCACTTATGTAGATCAAAACGGAAAAGAAGTAGCAGCTACTCATACAGAAACTATCAAGTTCAAACGTAGTGCTAAAGTTAACCTAGTAACTGGAGAAATCACTTACGGTGACTGGACAGTAGTAGGAGATGATAGTATCTTAGATGGTAACCCATTACCATCTGTAGATGGATACATCGTTCGTGGCGGAGATATCGATGCTTCTCAAGAAGATATTAAAGCAACAGCGGGAATGAACATAACACAAACAGTAGTTTACGACAAACTTGGTTCATGGGTACCGAAAGTACCAGAAGGAGTAACACCAGTTCATCCAATTACATATCCAAATGATCCAAAAGATCCAACAAAACCAGGAACAGATAAACCACGTGTACCTTACGTACCAGGATTTATCCCTGTAGGTCCAAATGGAACTCCATTAAAACCAGTTGATCCGAAAGATCCATCTAAAGGATACGAAGTACCAGACGTGCCGGAAGATCCAACTAAGGATACACCAATCAGCTATGTACCGGTAACTCCAGAAAAACCAACACCAGAAAGAAAAACTCCAAAACCAACTCCAGTTGTTCCTGTACAACCAGAAGGACCAGTAACTCCGAAAACGCCAGATATGCCAACTAAACCGACTCGTCTAGCAAATACTGGTACAACTGAAACTAACACAGGATTAGCAGGATTAGGATTAGGAATCTTAGGTGGACTACTTGCAGCAGTAAGACGTCGTAAAGAAAAAAATGACGACTAAGATAAATCTTAGAAGTTCAAGTTAGGTTAAGAAACTAACTTGAACGAGAAGAACACCCTCGATATTTTTCGAGGGTGTTTTTTGATCGTCTGTTCTTTTACCTGAGAATTATATAAATTATGCCGTGGTGTTTATAATATTTTATATTGCAAGTGTATTATTTGTTATAGCAAAGTATATTTTAGGAGGAGATAACGCTCATTTAATTAGCGGTGTCAACATAAGTTATGAAGAAGCGAAGTTACCGGAAAATATCGAAAAGTATGCTAAGGATAGTAAAAGAGCTGGAAGAATATTACAGTACAGATAACAAGTATAATTTGTTTTGTTGTAGGAGTATTTTTAATTATAACTAAGTAGTTACTAAAGGGCTAGGAAATTAATTCTTAGTCTTTTTTTGTAGAAAGAGTGCGTTATATACTATAAGATTAATGTAGGTAATTCCACTGTTTTCACTATAAGTAATGTTGAAAATATGGTATAATGAATTAGTTAAAATAATTTAGGAGGTAATTATGTTTCAAGCATTATATAGGAAATATCGTCCGCAAACATTTAATGATATTGTAGGTCAAAATCATATAGTTTCTGTTTTGAAAAATGCAATTGACAAAAATCAAATTAGTCATGCCTATTTATTTTATGGATCTCGAGGTACAGGTAAGACTTCTATTGCTAAAATATTCGCTAATGAAGTTAATAGTAATGAAGTATATCAAAAAGAAAATGTTGATATAATAGAAATTGACGCAGCTAGCAACAATGGTGTCGATGAAGTTCGTGATATAAAAGAAGCTATTAAATTTTTACCGACTGAAGGTAAATATAAAGTATATATTATCGATGAAGTACATATGTTAACTACAGCAGCTTTTAATGCTTTATTAAAAACATTAGAAGAGCCACCTGCACATGTGATTTTTATACTTGCTACTACAGAAATCCACAAAATACCGGCGACAATATTATCAAGGTGTCAGAGATTTGAATTTAAAAATCTATCGCAAGATCAATTGATAGATAGACTTAAATATATAGCAAAAGAAGAAAACTTGGTAATAGAAGAAGCGGCTATAGAAAAGATTGCGACCCTTGCTAAAGGTGGATTAAGAGATGCGATTAGTATACTAGATCAAGTATCTAATTACTCAGAACAAATTACATTAGGTCATATATTAGAAGTCACATCATCTATCAGTGAAGATGATATTTTAGAATTTTATAAAGGATTATTGCAAGGAGATGTTACAAAATCCTTATTAAAATACAATGAGTTTGTCGCTCAGGCTAAAGACACGAAATTACTGCTTAATGATTTAATTAACGTAACTAGAGATATAGTAGTATATAAAAATTTAAAAGATACTAAACATACTGTTTATAATGTTGATAAAATTGCTGCAGAAATAGAAAATGTTAATTTTGATTATTTTTATAAAATAATAGAGTATTTGTCACAGACGGAGCAATTTATTAGATTTTCTACTGAGTATATGAGTTATATGCAAATATGTATTGTTAAAATTTGCTCAAAAGAAGAAGGGATTAATAAAGTTCCTGTTGTTAACAATGTAGAAAATACAGTATCTAATGCAAGAACTGTTGAACTGGAGAATAGAATTAAATTACTTGAGGATAAATTATTCCAATTAAGAAATAGCTTAGACAATTTAGCGAAATCAAATATAAATGACAACGTCCCTAATATTACTCAGGAAACAAAAGTAACAACAGGTATTTCAACGAATTTGGATAGTACACCAAAAGAAGAAATTAAGGAAGTAATAATTAAAGATAAGGCTAAAATAATAGATTTAATTAGTGATTCAAATCAGAGTTTTACAAATTATGCAGCCAATGTGTTTAATAAAATTATAAATGACAGCTTAAATACAAACAACCCTGAAGTAGTAGCTATGGGTGAACTATTTAAATCTTGTAAGCTAATAGCTTCATCTAAAGAGGGTGGATTACTTTTATTTAACGAAGTAGATAATATGGTTAAAATGACACCAAACTCTAAATATAAAAAATATTTGGAAAGTTTGTTCAAGAGATTTATTGGGGTTGATTATACAATATATACAATTCAAGACCATCAATATGAAATACTAAAAAAAGCGTTAGATAATCCTGTTGAAGAACCTCTTGAAGAGGAAAAACAAGATGAGAAGATTAACATTACAAAAATTGATGAGTTGTTTGGAGATATTATAATTGAGAACTAGTATTACCATAATGAAAAAAACAATTGAAATAACTTGAAAAACATTGTAAATTATTGACAAGTTGTAAAATTTTAAATAGAATTATATTATAAATAGTTAAAATAGACATTAGGAGGAAATATTATGCGCGGAATGGGAAATATGCAACAAATGATGAGAAAGATGCAAAAAATGCAAAAAGACATGTTAGCAGCCCAAGAGGGATTAAAAGATCAAACTGTTGAAGGGACTGTATCAGGTGGCATGGTTACAGCAATTGCTAATGGAGACGGTAAAATTTTAGATATTAAAATTAAAGAAGAGGTTGTTGATCCAGAAGATATCGAAATGCTTCAAGATATGATTTTAACAGCAGTAAACGATGCACTAGAAAAATCTACTCAATTAAAAGAAGAAACTTTAGGTAAATTTACAAACGGATTAAACATCCCAGGATTATAAGATGCAATATCCTAAACCAATTTTAGATTTAATAGAAAGCTATTCTTTATTACCAGGAATAGGGAAAAAAACAGCAGTCAGATTAGCGTTTCATACTTTAAAAATGCATGATGATGATATAAAAAACTTTGCAGATAGTCTTGTTAATTTAAAAGAAAAACTAACTAATTGTGAGGTATGCGGAAGACTTAGTGAAGAACATATTTGTGATATTTGTTCTGACAATGGAAGAGATAAATCTACTATATGTGTAGTGGCTAATGACAATGATTTAGTCGCTATGGAGAATATGCAACAATATAGAGGAGTATATCATGTGCTAGATGGGTTGATTTCTCCGATGGATGGAATAGGACCACTTGACATTAATATTAAGTCACTTTTTGAACGAGCACAAGACGAAACCGTAAAAGAAATAATTCTTGCTACTAATTCATCTCCAGAAGGTGAGGGAACAGCGAGCTTTATTTCGAGATATTTAAAAAATACAGATATAAAAGTTACTAGAATAGCTCAGGGGATTTCCTTTGGAAGCGATATTGAGTATGTTGATGAAGTTACTTTATCAAGAGCTATTTCGGGTAGAATAGAATTATAATTTAGGAGGACATTTTATGTCACAAAAATCAGTAAACGCGATAAAAGTTTTAGGTGTAGATGCCATTAATAAAGCGAAATCAGGTCACCCAGGAGTAGTAATGGGTGCAGCACCTATGGCTTATTCATTATTTTCAAAACATTTAAGAGTTAATCCTAAAAAAACAGACTGGATTAATAGAGATAGATTTGTATTATCGGCAGGACATGGATCAATGCTATTATACTCTTTATTACATCTATCTGGGTTTGAAGATGTTTCATTAGAAGAAGTTAAAAACTTCCGTCAATGGGGATCTAAAACTCCAGGACACCCAGAATTTGGTCACACTAAAGGTGTGGACGCTACAACAGGACCACTTGGACAAGGTATCTCAACTGCTGTGGGTATGGCTTTAGCAGAAAGATATTTAGCGGCTAAATATAATAAAGAAGGTTATGATTTATTTGATCACTATACATATGTAATTTGTGGTGATGGAGATATTATGGAAGGTGTAGCATCAGAAGCGTCAAGCTTTGCTGCAGTACAAAAATTAAATAAACTTGTAGTATTATATGATTCAAATGATATCTGTCTTGACGGGGAAACTAAAGATGCATTCTCTGAAAATGTTCGTGCTAGATATGATGCATATGGATGGAACACAATTTTAGTAGAAGATGGAGCGAATGTAGAAGCGGTTAGCGCAGCTATAGAACAAGCTAAAAAATCTGATAAACCAACATTAATCGAAGTGAAAACAATTATCGGAGCTGGTTCTCCAAATAAACAAGGAACTAATGGCGTACACGGAGCTCCATTAGGAGAAGAAGAAACAGCATTATTTAGAAAAGAAATCGGTTGGGAAAATGAGCCATTCGATATTCCGGCAGATGTTTATGCTGACTTTAAAGAAAATGTTGCAGATCGTGGAGAAGCTGAATATGCTAAATGGGAAAAATTATACGCGGATTATAAAGCTAAATATCCTGAATTAGCTAGTGAATTAGAAGAAGTTCTTTCGCGCGAGGATATCAATCGTCTAACTAAAGAAAGTTTTTCATTCAAAAATGTTGGAGAAGCTCAAGCAACTCGTAATTCATCTCAAGATGCAATTAATAGTGTTGCAGCTGTTTTACCAACTTTCTTTGGGGGATCGGCTGACCTTTCACACTCTAATATGACATTCATTAAAGGTGATGGATTACAAGATGATGCAAATAGAACAGAACGTAATGTACAATTTGGTGTTCGTGAATTTGCAATGGCTACTGTACTTAACGGATTAACATTACATGGTGGTGTTCGTGTATTCGGAGGAACATTCTTCGTATTCTCTGATTACCTAAAAGCTGCTTTAAGATTATCAGCTTTACAAAACTTACCAGTAGCTTATGTATTCACGCATGACAGTATTGCAGTTGGTGAAGATGGTCCAACACACGAACCAATCGAGCATTTAGCATCATTAAGAACAATACCAAATACTTATGTATTCAGACCAGCTGATGCAACAGAAGCTCAAGCTGCTTGGTACTTATCACAAAAAACAAACGATAAACCAACTTCTATCGTATTAACTCGTCAAAACTTACCGATTTTAGAAAACTCTTCATTTGAAAAAGTTGCAAAAGGGGCATATGTTGTTTATGAAACAGCTACTGATTTCGACACTATTTTAATCGCAACAGGATCAGAAGTTGCTCTTGCAATTGATGTTGCTCGTGAACTTGAAAAAGATGGTTCTAAAGTACGTGTAGTAAGTATGCCATCAGTAGAACTATTTGAAGAACAATCAAAAGAATACAAAGAAGAACTATTACCATTAAGTGTACGCCGTCGTGTATCATTAGAAATGGGTAACAGTGCTCTTTGGTACAAATATGTTGGTTTAGATGGATTAGCTATTGGAATTGATAAATTTGGAGCATCTGCACCTGCTAATAAAGTAATCGAAGAATATGGATTTACAGTTGAAGCAGTTGTAGAGAAAATTAAAAATGAGCTATAGAGAAATACGTCCGGGTGATATTATTAAGGTAAAAGTTACAGCAGTTAAGCCGTACGGAGCCTTTATAGAAACTCGAGATAAAATGGTAGGGCTAATTCACATTTCAGAAATTACAAATTGTTTTATATTTGATATTAGTAGCTATATTAAACAAGATGAGATTTTAGAAGTGAAAGTTTTATCGATAAAAGATGATAAAATTAATGCAACCTTAAATTTTAAACAGAAAAAAGATACAAATAAAAAAGAAATCAATAGTTTGGATACATTGAATTTTGAATATGGATTTGATACTCTTAAACAAAACATGAAACTTTGGCAGAAAAAAGCTATGTTTGAAATTAGAAATTCTAAGTAAAATCTACTTATTCTTGTATTTTAAATTTTACGATGCATTAAGTAATAGTCTAAAATTTATAGTAAATTATATATTGTTCACTGGGTTTCAAATAAATAATATAATATTTTTAATTGACAAAAGTATTAATTTAGGATAATCTATATATAGTACAGGTCCACTGACCGATAAGTGGGATATAAATGGTCGGGTTGTAAGTTTTCCGCTGACCAACATGCGGAATAAAAGTGGTTGGGTTGAAAGTAAAGTCCTCTGCTTAATCGCGAGGACTTTTTTTGGGGATAAAAAATGGAAAAACAGGATTTTATATTATAAAAGAAAATTTTTTTGATATTGTGAATGATCCTTTTTTAAAAGGGAATAAACAAGGGAATAGACCGCATTATTATTGTTTTGAAGATTTAAAGACAGGTATATATTGGATTATACCTGTGTCTAGTAAGTTAGAAAAGTATAAAAAAATAATAAAAAACAAAGAGAAAAAGGGAACTAAATGTGATATTTTACATATCGCAAAATTGGATAATGATAAAGAAAGTGTTTTTTTAATTCAAGACATGTTTCCTATTACCTCTCAATACATAGAAAGAGAATATACTATTGGTGGAAATCATTTAAAAATAACGAGTGAACATTTGGCAAAAAAAATTGATAAGAAATCTAGAAAAGTATTGTCTTTACTGAAAAGAGATGTTAGACTTACACCATTACAACCGAATGTAATGAAAATATATAGGTGGTTAAATAAGGAAGATTATAAATAATTAGCTATACTAAAAAGTTTTAAATAAAGTATGTGATAAAACTTGTGTTTGAAATGAGAAATTCTTAGTAAAATCTATTGACAAATGTAACTTTACTGTTTATAATAACATACATATACAATGAAGTTTAGGAATTAAAAGTTAAGTATATTATTTAACAGAGAGAATCTAGCGGTGAAAAGGATTCATAATAGAACTTTTATGCTACCTATATAGTGCTTCATCGGCATTTAAGCCGTTATAAAAACTAATGAGGAGTACAATGTACTCGAATTAGGGTGGTAACACGATTATAGTCGTCCCTTGTGTAATTAATTTTACACAAGGGATTTTTTATTTATTTGTTAGCTTGAAAGGAGAAATAATTAATGAAACAACTAACATCAACACAAATTAGAAGAATGTACTTAGATTTCTTCGTAGAAAAAGGGCACAAAATCGAACCTAGTGCTTCTTTAGTACCGGTAGATGATCCTACTTTACTTTGGATTAACTCAGGAGTAGCAACTCTTAAAAAATATTTTGATGGAAGAGAAATACCTGAAAATCCAAGAATTACAAACTCTCAAAAATCAATTAGAACAAATGATATTGAAAATGTAGGTAAAACTGCACGTCACCACACATTCTTCGAGATGTTAGGTAACTTCTCAATCGGTGACTACTTCAAAAATGAAGCAGTACCTTGGGCATGGGAATTCTTAACTTCAGAAAAATGGTTAGGATTAGAAAAAGAAAAATTGTCAGTAACTGTTCATCCAGAGGATAATGAAGCATATGATTTATGGAAAAATGTAATTGGTCTACCAGAAGAAAGAATTATTCGTATTGAAGGTAACTTCTGGGATATCGGTGAAGGACCATCAGGACCAAACACAGAGATTTTCTATGACCGCGGAGAAGACGCAGACACATGGTCACCAAAAGAAGAGATGTATCCAGGTGGAGAAAACGATAGATATCTTGAAGTGTGGAATGTAGTATTCAGTCAATATAACCACAATGCAGATGGTACATATACAGAACTTCCAGCGAAAAACATAGATACAGGTATGGGGTTAGAAAGAATTGTTTCTGTATTGCAAGATGTTCCAACAAACTTTGATACAGATTTATTTATCCCGATTATTAGAGAAATTGAAAAACTATCAGGAGCTAAATATGGTGTAAATGCAGAGCAAGATGTGGCTTTCAAAGTTATTGCTGATCATATCAGAACAGTTGCATTCGCTATTGCTGATGGAGCTTTACCATCAAATGAGGGACGTGGATATATTTTAAGAAGATTATTACGTCGTGCAGTAAGATTCGCTAAAGTTTTAGGATTAAATGGCTCATTTATGTACAAACTTACAGATATTGTTGCAGAAATTATGGAAGATTATTATCCAAATGTAAAAGAAAGTGCAAACTTTGTTAAAGATGTTATCCTTAAAGAAGAAGATAGATTCCATGAAACACTTCACGATGGTGAAACTATCTTAAATAACATTGCTAATGAAGTTAAAGATACTACAAAAGTAATCTCAGGTAAAGATGCATTCAAACTTTATGATACTTTTGGATTCCCAATCGAATTAACAGAAGAATATGCAGAAGAATTAGGATTAACAGTAGATATCGATGGATTTAATGAAGAAATGGAAAAACAAAAAGAGCGTGCTCGTTCATCTCGTCAAGATGATTCTTCTATGCAAGTTCAATCTGACTTATATAATAGAATTGTAGGAGATAGTGAATTTACTGGATATACTAAACTTACAGATGAAGGAAAATTATTAGCTATCGTTGATAAAGAAGATAATCTATTAGAAAATTACAAAGGTGAAGATATCGTAAAAGTAGTATTTGATAAAACACCATTCTACGCTGAAAGTGGAGGTCAAGTAGCTGACAAAGGACTAGTTTTAGCTGAAGGATTCAAAGCGAAAGTTGTTGATGTTAAGAAACTTCCTGATAAACGTCACATTCACTTCGTTAAAGTAGTGGAAGGTGAACTAGTTGTAGGAACTGAATATAAACTAGAAGTTGACAGAGCTTATAGATTAAATGTTGAGAAAAACCATACTGCAACTCACTTATTAAATGAAGCACTTCGTCATGAAGTTGGATCTCACATTAAACAAGCGGGATCATTAGTAACTGATGAAAAACTAAGATTTGATATTACTCACTTTGCTCCACTTACAAAAGAAGAAATTGAAAAAGTTGAGCAAGAAGTAAATAAACAAATTTGGAACGCATTAGAAATTAAAACAGAAGAAATGCCTATTGCTGAAGCAAGAAAACTTGGTGCTCAAGCATTATTCGGTGAAAAATACGGAGATGTAGTACGCGTTGTTTCTATCGGAGATTACTCTATCGAACTATGTGGAGGAACTCACAATGCTAACAGTGCTGAGGTAGGTATCTTTAAGATTGTATCTGAATCAGGAGTAGCTGCAGGTGTTCGTAGAATCGAGGCTCTTACTGGAAAAGCAGCATACGAGTATTTAAGAGAACAAGAAGAAACTCTTCGTTCTGTTGAAAAATTAACAAAAGCTAATGCTTCTAACGTGGTAGAAAAAGTATCTGCATTACAATCTGAAATTAAGAAATTATCTAAAGAAAAAGAAAGTTTACAACAAAAAATTGCTAATGCTGAGTTAAACAACTTAGTAAATAACATTAAAGAAGTAAATGGTGTAAATGTATTAACAAGTGTTGTTGAATCAGAAAACATGAATCACTTAAAACAACTTGTTGATAACGCTAAGTCTAAATTAGAAAACTATGTTATTGCCTTTGCTTCAGTAAATGAAGATAAAGTAAACTTTGTAGTTGCGGTAGATAAAGCTATTACTGATAAATACAATGCAGGAAAACTAGTAAATGTACTAGCAACAGTATGTGACGGACGCGGTGGTGGACGTCCAGATATGGCTCAAGCAGGAGCTAAGAACAAAGATAATATCGACAAAGCATTTGAAGAGTTATTAACTAATATTTAATAATTTATACATAAATAACAAGAAAGAGATTACCTTTATAAAATAGTATTATATAAACAACTATTTTTAAGGTAATCTCTCCCTTTTTCTTTTAAAATATGGTATAATTAAAAGGATTATTATGGACGGATAATAATTTAATGCTAATTGATATTTATAGTATTAAATATAATTTTGGAGGAAATGTAAATGGAAACTAAAAAATTAGGAAAAGTAGAAATTAACCCAAGTGCCCTTGAAGTTATTGCTAATATTGCAGCAACTGAAGTAGAAGGAGTATCTAAATTATTAGGTAAAAAAGTATATTCACGTGGTGTGGAATTAGAATTTGCAGGAACAGAATTAGTTATTGATGTATATTGTAATTTAAAAACAGGGTTTTCAGTGGCTAAAACAGCAAGAAAAATCCAAGAGAATGTTAGAAATTCTATTTTCAACATGACTGAGATAAATACAAAGACAGTAAATGTAAACATACTGGGAATTGATTTTTAATTTAGGAGATATAGATGAAGAGCAGACACGAACTTAGAGAAGCAGTTTTTAAAATTTTATTTCAAGTAGAAAATACTGAACTAGATTTTATCGAATTATTAGATTTGGAACAAGAAGAAATTTCAACTAGTATTTATGTTAATAAAACTTTAACTGAAATACTTGAGAAGAAAGAAGAAATTGATGCTGTGATTTCTAATAATTTAAAAGATTGGAAACTAGATCGTTTATCTAAAATGGATAGACAAATTCTACGTATTTCGGCATATGAAATATTATATAGTGATATTCCTTACAAAGTTTCTATCAATGAAGCGGTTGAACTTTCAAAAAAATATAGTGAAAAAGATGAAAGTTATAAATTCATTAATGGAGTATTAAAAGGTATTGTAGAAAACTCAATAAAATAAGAGGTAAAGTTAGATGGAGGAAAAAACATATCTAACCGTTACAGCCCTGAATAAGTATATTGAGAGAAAGTTCTTATTAGATCCATACTTAAATGAAATATATATTAAAGGTGAAATTTCGAATTTTAAACTTCACAATAACAATAATATTTATTTTTCTATAAAAGATGAGAATACAAGGATAAATGCGGTATGGTTTGGAGCAAAAACTAAAGATTTTGAAGATGGAGATACAGTTTTAATTAAATCGAAGATTAATTACTATTTCCCTAGGGGAGAACATAACTTGTTAGTAGTTGATATGAAAAAAGATAAAATTGGGGAACTGTATAAGAAATTTTTAGAGTTAAAAGAAAAATTAGAAAAAGAAGGCTTATTCTTACCTCAGTATAAGAAACAGATACCTAGTTTTTCTCAAAATATAGCTGTAGTCACTGCGAAAACAGGTGCAGCCATACAAGATATAACAAGAACTATCCAAAGAAGATTTCCTATTGCGAAGATTAATATATACTCTACATTGGTGCAAGGTGAAAATTCAGTTCAAGATATTGTTAAAAATATAAAACTAGCCGATGATGGATCAAATGATGTAATAATACTAGGCCGTGGTGGAGGTTCAATAGAGGATTTATGGAGTTTCAATACTGAAGAAGTAATTAGAGCCATATTTAATTGCAGAACACCAATTGTTACTGGTATTGGACATGAAACAGATACTACTCTTGCTGACTTTGTTTCTGATAGAAGAGCTTCAACACCAACAGCAGCGGCTGAATTAGTTACACCGAATATTGAAGATATAAAGAATAGAATTAAATTTAATTTTCAAAAATTAAATAGTATTTTAAATAACACCATTCAAACATATAAGAGTAGAATTGTTAATAGTGAAAACAATCCATATTTTAAGAACTATTCTAAAATTTATATTGAATATAGAAAATCATTGGAGATATTAGAAAAAGACTTAAATAAAACTCTACATCAATTGATTAAAGATAAGAAGAATACACTAACTAACTCATCTGATAAATTTATTTCATATGACATGTTAGGGCGTTTCAAAGAAAATTTCACTAATGAGATAAATCGTCTAGAAGCAAACTCTCCATTAAATATCATGAAAAAAGGTTATTCAGTTACTTTTATGAATAATAAAAAATTAACAACAGTAAAAGAGGCCACAATAGGAGATAAAGTCACTGTACAGCTTATAGATGGAAGTTTAGAGTGTGATGTAAATAATATATCTGATAAAGGAGTTAAGTAATGAGTAAAGAAAATTTTGAAACAAGTTTAATGAACTTAGAAAAAATTGTTGCTGAATTAGAATCAGGGAAATTATCATTAGAAGATTCATTAGAGCGTTATAAAGAAGGAATAAATTTAATAAAAAACTGTAATAAACTAATCGATAACGCTGAAAAAGAAGTAGCTAAATTAACTAAGGATTTCAAAGAAAATGAATAATTTCAAAGCATTCATAGAAGAAAACAAAGAAAAATTAAATACTTTTGCTAAAGAATATATCAAAAAACTAGAAATGCCGGAGATTTTAAAGGAATCTATTAAGTATTCTTTAGTTAATGATGGAAAAAAAATAAGACCACTATCTTTTTTGTATTTGCTTAAATATTACGAAATAGATTACAGTAAGTATTTTGACATTGCATTAGCAATAGAATTAGTTCATACTTATTCATTAGTACATGATGATCTTCCGGAAATGGATAATGATGATTATCGTTGGGGAAAACTGACAAACCACAAAGTTTATGGGCAAGATGTAGCGGTTCTAACAGGAGATGCAATGCTTACATTAGCCTTTGAGGTTCTTAGTGATTGTGATGTGAATCCTAACTTAAAAGTTAGACTTATAAAACAATTTGCTAACTATTCAGGTGCTATGGGAATGATTGCTGGTCAAGTGTATGATGTTAAACAAAAAAATTATAATGTTGATGCAGATTACTTAAGAAGAATGCACAGTTTAAAAACAGGTCGTTTAATTGAGCTCCCTATGGATTTTGCATGCTTAGTAGCCAATAAATCAGACGATTACGCAGAAATAAGAGAATTTGGTCAACAATTAGGAATAGCATATCAGATTAAAGATGATATTCTTGATTATTATGGAGATTTTGAAAAAATAGGAAAACTACCGAGTGATGAAGATATGATTACTTATCTTAGTTTTTATGGAATTGAAGAATGTGAAGACTTACTTCAAAAACATACTACAAATGCTATAAATATTGCTGAAAAATTAAATAATGATTTATTAATAGATTTTGCGAATTATCTATTAAAAAGAGAAAAATAACATACGACAGATTTTAAATAACTCATTGTGGATTCATATACCATTTTGAGTTATTTTGGCACTTATTAAAAACCACGAAAGTTTAGGGGTAAACTTCGTGGTTTTTTACAGTTATTATATTAGCCTGACTTTAGGGAATTAGAAACTCTTAGAACTAATATATTTAAAATGTTAGCTGGAGATTACTGGCACAAACATGAGGATTACTTATAATTTGTAAAACTAAAAGTAGTTTGCTTCTGCAGCAGACAAATTAACACTGTATTTTTGATAAATCAAAAAGTGAGTTCTAATTTTTAACCCTAAATATAAAGTAAAATACTTTACATAATTATTATACTAAAAAAAATAATAAATTTAAAGTATTTGTGTAAATTTTATCGTTGAAAATATTTTTATTTTTTTATTTTAATTGTTTAACCTTTAAATAATGATAAAATGATGATAAAATTAACTAAAGATTATAAATCTATTGTAAGGAGGGTAAAAATTATATGAAAGTTTTAGTAGCTGTTAATGAATTTAAAGGTTCTTTATCTTCAATTGAGATAGGAAATACTATAAAGAGTACAATAAGTAAAAGATATTCTAATTTAGAAGTTTTAACAGAATCTGTTGCTGATGGTGGGGATGGATTTTTGGATATATTTAAAAATTTTGAGAAAAAGCAATTTAAAACTGTAAATGCCGCTTCACAAGATACTATCGTTAGTTATCTAGAAAATTTAGATAGGAAAGAAGCTGTTATAGAAATTGCGGAAGTTATTGGATTAAAACAGCTTTCAGATGCAGATAAAGATCCATATAAAACATCCACTGTTGGGTTAGGAAGATTAATTAATAATTTACTTGATAAGGGTGTTAAACATTTCATAATTGGCTTGGGTGGAAGTGCAACTAATGATTGTGGTATTGGAATGCTTAGTGAGCTAGGCGTTAGGTTTTTAAGTGAATCTGGAAAACTTTGTCAACATGGGATAAAAGATTTAAGTAAGATTTGCGAAATTGATCTGAGTGGTATTAATCAACAACTAGAAGTAGCAAACTTTACAATAATTTGTGATGTTAATAATCCTCTATATGGGGAAAATGGAGCTACGTATGTTTATTCAGGGCAGAAAGGACTAGATGAAAGAAGTTTTGCAGAAGTTGATAAATATATAATAAATTTTTCAAATCTTGTTTCTAAAAAAATGAAAAATGACTTTTCAAATTTTGAAGGAAGTGGCGCTGCAGGTGGTCTTGGATTTGCATTCTTATCTTTTTGCAACACTAAAATTCAAGGTGGCTCTAAGTTTATGATTGAATATTTAGATTTAGAAAAGAAAATTAGTGAAATTGATATTCTTATCACAGGTGAAGGAAAATTAGATAGTCAGAGTTATATGGGTAAAGCGCCGATTGAACTTGCTAGAATAGCGAAAAAGTATAATAAAAAAGTAATTTTCTTAGCTGGTAGCATTCTGGACGAACAGTTGAATCAACTTAGCGATGAAAATAAGAAATTAGTTGATTCTTCATTTGCGGTTCAAAGAGAGTTTTTACCTTTAGAAAATGCAATGAAAAAAGATGTCACTATAAAAAATATAGAAAATACTGTTATTCAGATATTTAATCTATTGGAGTTCTAATAATGGATAAAAAAAATAATATATTAAAGGGAATATTTTGCATAATTATTGCAGGATTTGGTTTTTCGCTAATGGCGCTATTTATAAAACTCTCTGGAAATCTACCTGCTATGCAAAAAGGCTTCTTTAGGAATATAATTGCCGTTGCAATATCTTCTATTCCGTTGATTAAACATTGGAAAGCTATTAAATTCCCTCAAAGTAAAATGTCGTGGGGAGTATTAATATCGAGGAGTGTGTTTGGTACTATAGGATTAGTTTTTAATTTTTATGCTATAAGTCATATAAGTTTAGCTGATTCAACAATAATACAAAAACTATCTCCCTTTGTAATAATAATCTTGTCATATATATTTTTCAAAGAGAAAATGACAAGATTTCAACTAACAGCTATAATAATTGCTTTTATAGGTGTGGGATTTATTATTAAGCCAACAGGTAATGGACTTATTAGCCTGGGTGCTTTTGCTGCACTTTTAGGAGCGTTTTGTTCTGGTGTTGCTTATACTTGTGTAAGGTACTTGGGTACGCATAACGTTTCAGGTGAATTTATTATATTCTTTTTCTCATCATTATCAACGTTATTGTTATTACCTTATTTAATATTTGATTATAGAGAAATGAGCATATATCAATTATCAATGCTAATATTAGCGGGGGCATCGGCAACGATAGGTCAGTACGGGGTAACGTTTGCTTATCGATATGCTGCTGCGAAAAATATCTCAGTTTTTGATTACTCACAAGTCTTGTTTTCAGGGATTTTAGGATTTATATTTTTTAGCGAGTTACCAGACTTGCAAAGTTTAATAGGATATATTATAGTTATTTCAATAGGAATAATTTTAGTCAAAAAGACAAAATAAAGAGGTGTAAGATGAAAAGAAAATATATAGAACTAACAACGATTGTTTTTATAGCCATCTGCTCAATAACACTGTATGTTTTTCAAAGTAACAAGGGATTACTTTTTAATAAAGTTTCAAATTTTGAAAGTGTTGAAAAGAAAGAAACTGTAAAAGAGAACGTTGCGGTTGCAAGAGATGGAATTGTTGGTGTAACTCAACCGGCGCCGTTTATCACAAGTCCGAGAGGAATCGAAAATAATTTGCTTCAAAATGCAAATGGCAGTCTTATAGGGCAGTTAATCTATTTGCAAAGAGAAAATCTACCAGAGGCTGAACAAAAACTATTAGTAAATAATAAAGATGCAACACAATATATATTAGGCTATCTAGCGGGGCAAAAAGCCAGTCCTTTTGAAGAAGGAGAAACAGTAGAAATTAATAGAAAATATCCTTACTATATACAATGGGATAAACGCTGGGCTTATGATAAACTAGGCGGAACTAATATCGCTATTGGGGGATGTGGTCCAACATGTGTAGCAATGGCATTAAGTGGCATATTAGATGACAAATCAATAACGCCTAAGAATATTGCAGAAAAAGAAGAGGCAACTGGTTACTTTACAGATGCGGGAACTAAATGGAGTTTCTTCGATTATATTGCTAAAGAGTATGGTGTTAAATCTACTGGAGTACCTTTAAATAAAGAAGCGATGAAAAATAGTTTAAGTAAAGGACATCCAATAATTGCATCAGTACACCCTGGAAAATTTACAACAGTAGGACATATTATACTTATCACAGCAGTAGATAATGATGGTAATTTTATTATTAATGATCCAAATAGTTACACAAGAACGCTGAAAAAATGGTCATTTGATGAATTAAAAACCGAAATAGTAGCTATGTGGGAATATTCAAAATAGACAAAAAATAAATTTTCAAAATTAAATTTAATTTTGGAGATTTATTTTTTATTTTTAATATTAAATTTAACTTGAATTAAAAATTTTAGCCAAACCAATAATTTGATAATTATTGTGAAAACCTTTATAATTATAATTATGAAAATAGCGATTATTAGTAAGATTGTTAATGTGTAAATCGCGATAATACATGAGATGGAGGAAAAGTAATGTCAGTTCTTGATATAAAAAATTTAGAAGTATCAATTAATGAAAAACAAATATTAAAAGGACTAAATTTAGAAATTAAATCTGGTGAAATACATGCAGTAATGGGACCAAATGGTGCCGGTAAATCTACATTAGCATCTGCAATAATGGGACACCCTAAATATGAAGTAGATGGTGGAAGTATTTTACTTGATAATGAAGAAGTACTAGAAATGGAAGTTGACGAAAGAGCTCGTGCAGGACTATTTCTAGCTATGCAATATCCATCCGAAGTACCAGGAGTACCAACTTCAGAATTTATTAAATCTGCAATTAACGCGCAGCGAGAAGATAGTATTCCTTTAATGCAATACATTAAAAAACTAGATAAGACTATGGAATTTTTAGACATGGACCTAAAAATGTCTCAACGTTATGTAAATGATGGTTTCTCTGGAGGAGAAAAGAAACGTAACGAAATATTACAAATGATGATGTTAGAACCTAAATTTGCTATTTTAGATGAAATAGATTCTGGATTAGATATTGATGCACTAAAAATCGTATCAAAAGGTGTTAATAAAATGCGCGGTGAAAACTTCGGTTGTTTAATTATCACTCACTATCAAAGATTATTAGATTATATTGAACCGGATTTTGTACACGTACTTATGGATGGTAAAATCGTAAAATCAGGTGGACCTGAACTAGCACTTCGTTTAGAAAAAGAAGGTTATGACTGGTTAAAAGAAGAGGTTTAATATGGAGAATAATAAATTAAAACTAAGTATTAAAACTTTACAAAGCATCTTTTCTAATAATACAAATGAACCTACTTGGTTTTTAAATACTAGAAAATTAGCTTTATATAAGAGTTATACGCTACCTTTTCCAAAATTAGAGTCTATGGAGTTAGAAAGATGGAACTTATTTAATGTTGATTTTTCAACTCTAAGATTAGAAAATGAGGGAGATGTAGAAATAGCTGAATATGGTATTAATAGCGATGATTTTGCTGTAATTCAAAAGAATAATACTATTGTTCATATTAATATTCCAGAAAAATATGCAGATAAAGTAGTTGTTAAAGATATTTTTTCTGCTATGAATGATGATCATATTAAAGACAGTTTTATGAGTGTTGTTGATTATGCGGAAAGCAAAGTGACTGCGGTTCATTACACACTATTAAATGCGGGATTATTTATCGACGTTAAGGATAATGCTGTAATTGAAGAACCGCTTCAATATATTGTAATAACTGATAAAGAACAAAGTTTATTTAACCATGTAACTATTCAAGTTGGTAATAACGCTAAATTCAACTTTATTGAAAACTACGTAAATAACCAAAAAGATGATAAAGCGCCATTCAGTTTAGTATCTGAAGTAGTTGCTCATGATGGAGCCAAAGTAAACTATAGCTCTATAACGAACCAACCAGGACAAAAACGTGGGACTATTTTACGTCGTGGTTTAACTTATAAAGATTCATTAATCAACTGGAATGTTGCTGCGATGGATGAGGCAGATGTATATCATGATAATACAACGAATATTCTAGGGGATGGTTCTGAAGCTAACCTTAAGATTGTAACTCTAGGAGTTAAAGAACAAAAAACTTACTTCAATAGTGAAGTAATTAACCAAGGATTAAGTAGTAAAGGTGATATCCTTCAACATGGTGTACTATTAGATAAATCACACATAGTATTTAATGGTGTTGGATTTATAGTAAAAGGTGCAACAGGTTCTAATGCTTACCAAAGTTCAAGAATGCTGACACTTTCTTCGGAAGCTAAAGCTGATGCCAACCCAATGTTATTAATTGACGAAAATGATGTTATGGCTGGTCACGGAGCATCTCTAGGTCGTATTGATGAAGAGCAACTATACTACTTACAAAGTAGAGGATTAACTAGAAAAGAATCTAGTAGATTATTAGTTCATGGATTTCTATCTCCAGTTATTTCAGAGTTGACAGTAGATAAAATTAAAGAACTTGTAACAGTGCTTATTGATGAAAAAATTAACAATAATGAGAGTGAATAATAATGATAGATTTTAGTAAATATAGAGAAGACTTTCCTATATTAAAAAGAAGGATATCTGACCATGATTTGATATTCTTTGATAATGGAGCTACTACTCAAAAACCTAATCAAGTAATCGATGCTATTTCGGATTACTATAAAAATTATAATTCTAATATTCATAGATCTGTTTATACCTTAGGTGATGAATCAGAGAAAATATATGAAGAGTCTAAAGAGTTAGTTAGGGAATTTATAAATGCAAGTAGTTATGAAGAAGTAATCTATACTAGTGGAACTACTGAAAGTTTAAATTTTACTGCTAGAATTTTGGAGCAAGATGTAAGTGAGGGAGATGAAATTATCCTTACCTACATGGAACATCATGCTAATATTATTCCTTGGCAACAACTAGCTAAACGTAAAAATCTAGTTTTAAAATATTTAGAATTAGATGAAGAAGGAAGAATTAGTATTGAACAATTAAAAGAATTTATTACAGATAAAACTAAAATTGTTTCTATGTGTCATGCATCTAACGTATTAGGAAATATTAATCCAGTTTATGAAATTGGAGAATTATTAAGAGATAGGGATATTTATTTTGTAGTAGATGCGGCACAATCAGTTCCTCATTTAAAAATCGATGTTCAAAAAATGAACTGTGACTTTTTAGCTTTTAGTGCACATAAGATGTGTGGACCTACTGGTATTGGAGTTCTATACGGTAAAAAAAATCTATTAGAAAAATTTAATCCGGTTGAATTCGGTGGAGGAATGATTGGTATTGTTGAAGATAATTCAGCTACATGGGCTATTCTGCCAGATAAATTTGAAGCGGGAACACCACTACTAGCACAAGCTGCCGGCTTAGGAGCAACTATTAAGTATCTTAATAATGTCGGTTTAGAAAATATTGAAAAGTACACTAAAGAACTTACTGAGTATATGTATACTGAACTTTCAAAAATAGATAATATAGAAATTTATGGAACAAAAAATATTGAAGAAAGAGTTTCATTAATATCATTTAATCTAGTTGGAGTACATCCCCACGATTTAACAAGTTTCTTAGATGCTAAAGGAATTTGTATAAGAGCAGGACATCAATGTACACAACCATTACTAGGAAAACTAGATACATATTCAGTAGCTAGAGCAAGTCTATATTTATATAATACGAAAGAAGAGATAGATTTCTTTATTCAAACTTTAAAAGAAACGAAGGAGTTTTTTGAAAATGAGTTTTAGTGATTTAAAAAGTTTATATAAACAAGTTATCTTAGATCATAGTAAACATCCAAGAAATAATGGAGCAATTGAAAATAGCTATAAACTGGAAATGCTAAATCCTTCATGTGGAGACAAAATAACAGTTAGTGTGAAATTAGTTAACGATATTATCGAAGATATAAAATTCGTAGGGACTGGTTGTTCGATTTCGCTAGCTTCAGCTTCTATGCTAACTGAGGAATTAAAAGGTTTATCAGTAGAAAGTGCAAATGTTAAAATTAAGAATTTTCTAAATATGATTATGGGAAATGACTTTGACGAAGACAATCTTGAAGATAGTATCTCATTACAAAATATTTCCCAACTTCCAGCTAGGGTTAAGTGTGCTACGTTAGCGTGGAAGATTACAGAAAAAATATTAGAAGAAAATAGGAAGAAGGAGTGATAGCATTGAATAAAAATGAAGAAATGTTTACCGATTATCAGTATGGATTTTCAGATAAAGATGTATCTATATTCAAGACTGATAAAGGATTAACAAAAGAAATCGTTAAAACTATTTCTGAAAGAAAAGAAGAACCTAAGTGGATGTTAGAATACCGTCTAAATGCATTAAAAGAGTTCTATAGAATGCCAATGCCTACATGGGGTGGAGACTTATCAGAAATAGATTTCGAGGATTTAACATACTATGTAAAACCATCAGAAAAAACAGAACGCTCATGGGATGAAGTGCCAGAAGAAATCAAAAATACTTTTGAAAAACTTGGTATACCAGAGGCAGAACGAAAATACTTAGCGGGTGTATCTGCACAATATGAGTCAGAGGTAGTTTATCACAATATGCATAAACAATTCGAAGAGAGAGGAATCATCTTTGAAGATACTGATACAGCACTAAAAAATCATGAAGAAATATTCAAAGAATATTTTTCAAAAGCCGTTGATTTCAATGACAACAAGTTTGCTGCATTAAACTCTGCAGTTTGGTCAGGTGGCTCATTCATCTACTGTCCAGAGAATGTATCAGTAGAAGCTCCACTTCAAGCATATTTCAGAATTAACAGTGAAAAAATGGGGCAGTTTGAGCGTACGTTAATTATTATTGAAAAAAACTCTTCTTTACACTATGTAGAAGGGTGTACTGCTCCGACATACTCAGCAAGTTCATTACACGCTGCTGTTGTAGAAATATTTATTAAAGAAAATGCTCGTTTCAGATATACAACTATCCAAAACTGGTCAACAAACGTTTATAACCTAGTTACGAAACGTGCGATTGTTGAGAAAAATGGTACTATGGAATGGGTTGATGGAAACTTAGGTTCGAAATTAACAATGAAATACCCAGCGTGTATTTTAGTTGGAGAAGGAGCAAGTGGAAATACACTATCTATCGCTATGGCTAGTGAAGGGCAAGTACTTGATGCAGGTTCTAAGATGATTCACCTAGCACCTAGAACATCATCTACTGTTGTTTCTAAGTCAATGTCTCGTCGTGGTGGTAAAGTTAACTACCGTGGATGGATTCACTTCGGTAAAAATTCTGAAGGTTCTCGTTCAAACATTGAATGTGATACTTTAATCTTAGATGAATACTCAACATCTGATACTATTCCTTACAATATTGTTAAAAACTCTAACGTATCCTTAGAGCACGAAGCAAAAGTATCTAAAGTTTCAGAAGAACAACTATTCTACTTAATGAGTAGAGGTCTTGATGAAGGTCAAGCTACTGAAATGATAGTTATGGGATTCATCGAACCATTCACAAAAGAACTTCCTATGGAATATGCTGTTGAATTAAACAGATTAATTTCATTTGAGATGGAAGGATCTATAGGATAATCTATAACATAAAAATTTAAATTTTAAATAAAGAAGAAGAAAAGAGGGGAGACTCAAAAATCGTGATTTCATCAAAATCGATTTTGTTGAGTCTCCCCTCAAAGCTTGTTAGATATATCTAAAAGGCTTTTATAAAGCGTATTTAGATATCAATAAACCACTGCGTCTATGAGTTATCACATACACCTTGTTAAAATTTAGTTCTTTTTAATCATTCCACTTGTTTATAAATTGCTATATTGATTT
>NZ_CAUSAI010000026.1:0-24192 GCF_963529685.1 uncultured Gemella sp. | reverse complement strand
ATTAGTATGTGTAATGCTACTGAAAATTTTGTATCCATGTTTTGCTCCTTTGACTGTCTTTTTCTAAATCATCCAAATATAATCTTTCAACTTGTTCCTGTATCTGATACAAGTGTAAATTTAACATCAAATTTAGCTTATGTCAACTACTTTTTTAATTTTTTTTGAAAACTATTTATAAAAGTGACTTTACACCTCAACTATAGAGATAAGCCACTTCATACTTATCGTACATATTTTCTAATTTCTTATTTCATTACAATTTTTAGTTTGTTTTTCTTGGAAAATATTTCTTCATGTATTCTACACTCGAAATATTAATGACTACCCACCTTTTCAGTTGCTTAAATATTGAAAATAGTATAATATGTGTAGGTATGTAGATTACTAGAATACTCTAGTTAATATGTAAAATAAAATATTTGTGAGGTATATAATGGAAAATTGGGTTGAAATTACAATTCATACTACTAATGAAGCTAGTGAGATAGTTGAGTCTATTCTTCTTGACTATGATTCTACTGGAGTTGCTATCGAGGATCCCACTACTCTTGAGGAGAACTTACACGATGATTTCGGTACTATCGTTGAACTTAGCCCTGCTGATTATCCTGAAGTCGGAGTGATTGTTAAAGGTTATATCAACGAACTTAATTTTGATGAAGAAACTTTCAAACGTTTTGAAGCTGAACTTCTTGCTTTAGGTGAAAATATCAACATTGGAGATTTCTTCAAAATTGAAACTACTATTATTCAAGATAGCGATTGGGAAAATTCTTGGAAAGATTATTTCGATATTCTTAATATCGGTGAAAAATTCGTTATTGTACCTACATGGCGCGAATATGAAAATACTGAAGATAAATATATTATAAATATTGATCCTGGTATGGCTTTTGGTACTGGAGGCCATGAAACTACTTCTCTATGTATTAAAAATCTTGAAAAATATGTACAAAGAAATGATAATGTTATCGATGTTGGTTGTGGAAGTGGTATTTTAAGTATCGCGGCTAGTTATTTAACTGACGGTAATATTAAAGCTGTTGACTTAGATAAGCTTGCTGTTGATGTTTCTTATGAAAACTTCGCATTAAATAATCTTGAGAAAAGAATCGAGGTTGAGCAAGCTAGCCTTCTTACAAAAGAAACTAAAAAATACAACATTATCGTAGCGAACATTCTCGCTCACATCATTGAACTTATGCTTGATGATGCCTATAACTTATTAGAAGATGATGGTTACTACATCACTTCTGGTATTATCGAAGAGAAAAAAGATGAACTTCTTGAAAAAATGTTAGAACGCGGCTTTAAACTTGTTGAAGAAACTTCTGATAACGGATGGTATTCTTTCGTAGTAACTAAATAATATTTTAAAAAAACTCTTGGCTTTATATAAAATAAATATATAATCAAGAGTTTTCTTATTACACTTTAAAATGCATTAAATTTGTTTTATAATAGTAATGAAAACATTTTATGAGGAGTGATTTTATGAGCACTAATAATTCAAAGCAAAATAATATTGATAGTAATTCTAATCCAAACACTAACCAAAATTATAGTAATTATTATCAAAATGATTACAACGGACAAAATAGCTATAATAACCAACAGCAGAATTATAATAATCAAGGTTATCAAGAAGGTTTTAATCAATATTACCAAAATTATAATAACTCTAATCAGCAATATCAAAATAACCAACAGTATGATTATTCAAATCAAAATTATCAAAATAATAACCAGTATAATCATGCTAATCAACAGTACAATTATCAGCAGTATCAAAATTACTCAGGTTCAACAAATAATCAACAATACCAAAACTACACTAACGTAAATGGTCAACAAGGCTATAATCAACAATATCAAAACTATGCTGGTTACCAGAATGTTAATACTCAATACAATGAACAAATTTTAAATAATAATTCCTTAAATCCTAATAAGAAAAAGAAAAGTAAATTTGTTCCTGTAGTCGCTAGTGTACTCGGGGTTATTCTGCTAAGTGGCGGTGGTTTGTATTACTATTCTAAATCTACTAACAAACCTCTATCTAGTATTTTTTCATTCGGTAAAAAATCTGAAGATGAGATTTATACTCCGGTACTCGAGAAGTACAAAAAAGCTATAGATTCTGGTGAAACTAAAGATGATTCTGATATTAATAACTTCGCAATACAAGACTATAATTCTACAGGAAAAAATAAAAATTACATTAAATATATTTACTATGATATTGATGGTAATGGAAAAAAAGAATTAATTATTTCTGAAAGTGATAAGTTGAATAGTCCTTTCGTTATTTATTCTTATGACAACAGTTATAATGTCAATGTAATTTATCAAGCTGAATCTGGAAAAGAAATTTCTAAAACTACATTTTATAATGATAAATCAATATGGATTAAGAATAATGAGAATAATCAAGATAGGTATATCTCATTTAAATTAAATGATAATTCGAAAAAATTTGAGAAAGTTCACGATATGAACTTTGCTAGTTACACTAAGATAAATGATAAATTCAAAGATTCAATTTCTAATGAGGAGTTCAGCTCTAAAGAAGAATTCTTTAAAAAATACCCTATTCCTTCTGAGAAAATAGATTTTTCAAAAGAAGAATACAAGGTTTTATATAACTATGATAATCCTAACGCTCCAGTTGAAAATCAAGGTGAGAATAAAGAAAAAACTAAAAAAACAGAGGATAAACCAGAGTATTCTAATGCTCAACTTGCTTTAATCGGTAGAGCTTTATATAATAACTCTACTGATCCTGCTGTAGGTGAATTAAATTATAATAC
Organism: uncultured Gemella sp.; assembly: GCF_963529685.1. GTDB lineage: Bacteria > Bacillota > Bacilli > Staphylococcales > Gemellaceae > Gemella. The sequence continues at coordinate 21,379 of NZ_CAUSAI010000026.1, read as the reverse complement.
TCAATTTACTATGGGACGAGATGAAAAATCATTAATGACTAGCTTTGGTACTGGCGGAAGCGTAGTACAAGTTATTAGAAAAGATACTGGTATTGATATTAAAATTCTTGATTATGACAAACCAGCCAATCAACGCGACTTTAAACTTGTTAAAAGTGTTACCTACAAAGAAATTCAAGAAAAATTTAAAAAAGAAGATATGGATAGAATTAATAAAATTATAGAAGATTTCAAAAATACTAAATACTATAAAGAAAATCCTCATAGAATTACTGATTAAAACTTTATTTTAAACAAAGAAAAGCTATCAAAACCGCTTTGGCTCTGATAGCTTTTTCTTATGATAATGATGATATATTTTGAATTTTTTAAAGCATTTTTTCTAATTTGTTTCGTTCAATAAGTGTGAAAACTGATACTGGTCTTCCAGATGTATAGTACTCAGCATCTTCACTTAGAATATTTATACTAACCAGATGATTTAAATATTTTCTAATTGTAATTCTAGAAATATCTAGCTCATCTGCTATTTGTTGTGTTGTAAATCCTTCGTTGTGTTGTTGGATAGCTTCTAGTACTTTTTTCAATGTTATTCTAGAAAGTCCTTTAGGCAAGCTGTCTTCATCTTCTTCTACTCTTCCAGAATTTAAGTACTCATCTATTAAATCTTGATTAATTTTCTCTTTTGATAATAAAGTTACATAATCGTGAACTTTGTCGATTGCTTGAGAAAATCTTTCATATGTAAATGGTTTAACCAAATAATCAACAACTCCATTAGATAGTGCAGCTTCTACTGTTTGAATATCATTAGCTGCAGTAATCATAATAATTGGGAATCCTTTTAATTCAGGTAAAAAGTCTATCCCTTGACCATCTGTTAAATAATTATCTAATACAATTAAATCTATTTCATTATTCTCTAAAAATTTCTTTGCATCTTCTAATGATGTAACATGGGAAATCCCAAAGTTATGTTCTTTTCTTTTAAAATATTCTTTGTGTATCATCGCTACCATTGGATCGTCTTCTATTATTAGTACTTTCAATTAATGTACCTCCTCAATTGGTATTTCAATTATAAATTTCGTTTTACCTACTTCACTTTCAACGTCTATAAGTCCATTATACTTTTTAACAATTGTATCAACAGCATTTAGACCGTATCCTCTATTCTCTCCTTTTGTTGAATATCCTCTCTCAAAAATATTCTCCATTATATCTTCACTTATACCTTCTCCGTTGTCATAAACACTGCAAAGTAAAATATTTTCTTCAGTATTTAAGTATAAATAAACAACTACTTTCCCGCCTTCTTTTTTAGCGATAGACTCCATAGAATTGTCTATTAAAACTCCAAGAATAATTAAAATTTCATTATAAAGTTCATCTAGGTCATCTTTATTCAAAATCATCGAATCTGGATCTATTAATAATGCTATATTTTTTTGTTTTGCTTCTCTAACTTTAGCCAATAGAAATCCTGCTATTGCTGGTACTTTAATATTCTCCGAAATATATCCTATTTTTTCATGATAATCGTCTTTTAAATATGTAATAAATTTCTCTACTTCATCATATGACTTCATTTCGATTAATCCATGCAGTACATGCAGTTTATTCATAAAATGATGGCTTTGTTCTCTTAAACTGTCATTATATTTTTCAGTTCCACTAAGTTCTGTGATTAATTTTTTCATCTCACTTTGATCTCGAAGCGTCACTACTGCACCATATAATTTGTCATCTTGATATATTGGATTTCTATTTATTAATGCTTCTATATGATTTAATAAAATTAATTCATCACGGCTACTCTTATTTTTTTCTAAGATACTCTTGAAGAATAGTTCGTACATATCCTCGGGAATTTGCTCACCTTTTTTGATTTTTGGAAGACCTGCTTTATCCAAAATCTGGTTTGCACTATTGTTCTTAACGATAATTTTTTTGTTAATATCAATTCCAATAATTCCTTCAGAAACATGATCTGAAATTAAATTCTTCTCGATATAATTATAAGCAATCTCTTCTGGTTCATAATTCAATAATATTTTTTTTAGTTTTCTATTATACATTATTGCAAGACCTATTGCAAAGATGATTCCTATTAATAAGGCTAATAATATTTTTTCTTGCGAGTGTAGAATCTGTTTTTTTACAGTTTCTTTCGTATAGCCCACGCAAACTACCCCTATATTATTTCCTTCTTCATCTTTTATAGCCGTAAAAAATCTTAGACCTTCTCCTAGATACCCACTTTGCCTACTATAGTGATCTCCTATGGTGAACGTTGAGCTTACATCTTCTAAATTAGAAAATTTTTCACCTATTAATTCATTTTTGGGATGAGTATATCTTGTAAATGTCGCATCCATAATAACGACAAAATCAGTTCCTGTATCTTCCATTACCCTATTTGCAAATTCTTGAATTTCAGGTGTAATCTGTTTTCTTTTTAAATCTGCGATTATACCTTTATCGGTTGAGATTAATTTTGCTGTAGAATATATTTTTTGACGAATTATTTCATCTTCTCTTTTTTTTATGTATTCTCTTACAAAAAAAGAAGTAACTAATAGAGAAACAACTACTAAACTAGTCATTATTATCATTAATCTAGTTAATGTACGCTGTCTTTTTTTCAACATTTTATCACTCCTCAACTTTTAAAAACTTCCTCTCAATATTGTTCATTATAAAGGAAAATCAGTTGTATTTCAAGCGTGAACCATAATAAATCACTTTTGTATTTATAATTAAATTTAATTTTAATTTGAAAAATAATATACATATATTTTTGGAAAATGTAAATTTACATTTTTCATAACTCAATATTATCATTTTTATTTAAAATATACTTAATATTAATAATAATACATATAAAAAAGTTCTAATAATATTATTTTTTTATCATCATAAAAATATTTTAATTAATTTATCCTATTTCACTTGAATAATTATGTATACTATGCTAGTATTTTAGTAATGCACTTTTGCAGTTATTAGTATTATTTATATTTTAGGAGGTTCTCTATGGAGAAGGATGCAAAAAAAATATTTTGGTATACTCTAGCATTCATGGCGTTTTCTACGGTTTGGGCCTTTGGGAACGTTGTTAATGGATACTCTGAATTTGGTGGGTTAAAATCTATAGTTTCTTGGATTTTAATTTTTGTAATTTACTTTATTCCGTATTCATTAATCGTTGGTGAACTAGGTTCTACTTTTAAAGATGCAGGTGGTGGTGTTAGTTCTTGGATAAGTTCAACGCACGGAAAGTTACTTGCTTATTATACTGGGTGGACAATGTGGGTTGTACATATGCCTTACATTTCTCAAAAACCATCTCGTATTATCGCTGCATTTAGCTGGGCGGTATTTCGTGATAATCGTATTAGTAAAATGAATATCACATATTTACAAATTGCTTCACTTGTTATTTTCTTAGTAGCTTTATTCTTAGCTGCTCGTGGGGTTGATTTAATTAAAAAGATGGCTATGTTAGCCGGTTCTTCAATGTTTATTATGTCATTATTATTTGTGGTTATGGCTATCTCTGCGCCATCTATTACTGGAGCAAAAACATTTAAAATTGATTGGTCATTAGATACTTTCATGCCAACATTTGATGTGAAATACATTACCTCAATTGCTATATTAGTCTTTGCGGTTGGTGGGTGTGAGAAGATTTCTCCTTATGTTAATAAAATGAAAAATCCATCAAGAGATTTCCCTCGTGGAATGATTGCTTTAGTTATTATGGTTTGTACAACTGCAATTCTTGGAACTTTTGCACTTGCTTTAATGTTTGATACAAATAATATTCCTAAAGACTTACTTACTAATGGAACTTACTACGCATTCCAAACTTTAGGTAATTACTACGGGGTTGGTAACTTATTCTTAGTAATCTACGCCATAGTTGATTTAATTGGACAAATTTCTGTTGTAATTATTTCTATCGATGCTCCACTTCGTATGTTACTAAGTAATGCGGATGAAAAATATATTCCTAATAAATTATTAGCTAAGAATGAAAATGACGTATACATTAATGGTTTAAAACTTGTTGGTGTTATCGTTTCTATCTTAATAATCATTCCAATGTTTGGAATTAAAGAAGTTAATGATTTATTCAGATGGTTAGTTAAACTTAACGCTGTATGTATGCCATTGCGTTACCTATGGGTATTTGCTGCATATATTTTCTTGAAAAAATCTGCAGAAAAATTCCAATCAGAATATAAATTTGTTAAAAATAAATATATTGGTATGGGACTAGGAGCTTGGTGTTTCTTCTTAACAGCATTTGCTTGTATTGGTGGTATGTATACACCTGAAAGTACATTCCAAACTATTATGAATATCGTAACTCCGATTATCCTACTTTCTTTAGGATTAATCATGCCTTACTTAGCTAAAAAAAATAATAAATAATTATTTATATGAGTCTGAGATTTATTTCTCAGACTTATTTTTAATATTGTTATGGGAGTGACTCAAAGATCGTAATTTTAGATAAATCAATTTTATCGACCCATCTCTGCAAAATTTATTATATATCAAATCAAATTTTATAAAACGAATTTAAGGGAGCAACTCAAAAATCATGATTTCGTAGAAATCGATTTTAACGAGTCGCTCCCGCACAGTTTATTATTCTAATCCTTCTACATAGCTATATGCACTTTGTGCTGCTATTGCACCATCAGAAGCTGCTGTTATAACCTGACGAATTTCTTTTTCTCGTACATCTCCTGCAGCAAAAATTCCTGGTACTGCTGTTTCTAATCTTTCGTTAGTAGGAATGTATCCTGCTTCATTAGTAATTCCTAAATCTCTGAAATCTTGTGTTTGTGGTAACATACCTACATAGATAAATACACCATCTGCTGAAATAGAACTTTCTTCTCCAGTTTTTACATTTCTAATTTCGATAGATGAAACTTTTCTCTCACCTTTGATTTCATAAGCTACACTATCCCATACGAACTCGATATTTTCTTTAGCAAATGCTCTATCTTGAAGAATTTTTTGTGCACGAAGTTCATCACGTCTGTGAACAATCGTAACTTTCGCTGCTAAATTAGATAGATATAACGCTTCTTCTACCGCTGAATCTCCTCCACCGATAACTACTACTTCTTTATTTCTAAAGAATGCACCATCACATACTGCACAATAACTTACACCTTTTCCTGAGAATTGCTCTTCTCCTGGGACATCTAAATTTCTGTGTTCTGAACCTGTTGCGATAATTATTGATTTAGCAACATATTCTTTTTCTCCTGCTACTACATACTTAAGATTGTCTCTTACACCTACTTTTGTAATATTTCCAAAAGCAAATTCTGTCCCGAATTTCTTAGAGTGTTCGAACATTTTCTCTGATAGTTCAGGACCTGTTACCATTTCATATCCTATGTAGTTTTCAATCTCTTCTGTTGATAACATTTGTCCACCTGGATATTTTCTTTCTAACATCAACACTGACATGTTAGCACGTGATGCATAGATTGAAGCTGTCATACCTGCTGGACCTGCTCCAACGATAATTAAGTCATAGATTTTTTCTGACATATTTTCCACCTTCTTTTTTATGATTCTCTATACAAAATCTTTTTGTTTTTATATTTTGTATTAAGCACTATTAAGTATATCAAACTTCCTATTACAAATACTAGTGAAAGAACTTGAGAAACTCTCAAACTTCCAATATATAGCGAATCTGTTCTCATTCCTTCAACTATAAATCTTTCTACTCCATATAGGATTAGATATGTTGCAAATACCTCACTTTGAGCCAGTTTATTTCTAATTAAAAGTAGTATTACTAGTGCAATAAAACACCATAAACTTTCGTATAAAAATGTTGGTTGACGATACGCTCCATCAATATACATATTTTCTATAATAAAATTTGGTATGAATCTATTTTCTAAATATTGTTTAGTAACTATTTCACCATAAGCTTCGTGGTTAAAGAAATTGCCCCAACGTCCAAACATTTGACCTACCAATAAGCTAGGTGCTATTATATCTAAAAGTTTTATGATTTTAATCTCTTTTCTTCTTGCAAAGAAATACAAGACTATAAATCCACCTATTAATCCACCATATATAGCTATTCCACCATCCCAGATGGCTATCATTTTTCCAAAATCTCCTGCATAGTGCTCCCATCTAAATATTACATAATATGCACGCGCAAAGATGAAGGCTATCGGTAATGCAAGTAAAAGCAAATCTAGCATTGTATCTTGTTTTAATCCACGTTTTGTCGCTTCATTATCAGCTAGTAAATAAGCAAATAGTACTGTTGTAGCAATAATAATTCCATACCAATAAACTGGTTTAGTGAATAAGTAAAAAGCTACTGGGTCTAAAAAACCTAATGTCATTTATTATTTCACCTCATTATTCATATTATTTCGTTTAATTTCTTCAGCTAATCTTGTTGTAAACTCTCTGGCTGTATTAACTCCCATTTGATTTAATCTATAGTTCATTGCGGCAGATTCTATAATAATAGCTACGTTACGACCTGGTCTTACAGGAATTGTTTTTTTCTCGATTTTAGAATTTAAAACTTCTCTATATTCATCTCCTAACCCGATTCGATCATATTGTTTTTGATCATTCCATGTTTCCAAATGAACATTTAATTGAAGTCGTTTATCGTTACGTACGGCACCAGTACCAAATAAAGTCATTACATTAATAATACCTAAACCACGAATTTCCAATAAATGCTTAATTAAGGTAGATTCACAACTTCCTATTAAAAATCCTTTTTCTATTTCTATAATATCTACCCTGTCATCAGCAACTAAACGGTGACCTCGCTTAATAAGTTCAAGGGCAATCTCACTTTTCCCTATACCACTTTCTCCAGTAATTAACACACCTATACCATACACCTCAATAAATACACCGTGAACCGATGTCGTAGGAGCAAAAGCTTTTCTAAGATAATTTGAAATATTCCCCATAAGTTTGGTTGTATCTTTACTACATCTTAAAACTGGTGTATCATATCTATCTGCTGCTTCTTGTAATTCTTCAGGAATCTCAAGATCACGTGAAATAATAATACAAGGGGTAATTCTTGTACATAACATGCGCATTCTTGATTTTTTTTCGATATCTGGAATCAGCTTGAAAAATGACAATTCACTAGTTCCTAAAATTTGAATTCTTTGTGGTGAATAATGAGAAAAATAACCTGCAAGTTGCAGAGCCGGACGTGAAAGTTCATCTGTTGTAATTTCTCTATCCAAACCCTTTTCTCCGCTGATTACTTCTAAATTTAATTTTTCTACAAGGTCTCTCGTTGTAATTTTTGCCATAATTATTTTTCCTTTTATTTCATTTTAAATGTTTTTATTATTATTGTTCTTTCATCCGTTTTAAATATAAAATTGAAAAGCTTAATAGTTATCACTAATCCAATCGCTGTCCAAAATGACACTATCTCAAAATGTGGTGACAATATATAGGAAACCGAATATACTAATAATACCCTTACTAGTAATGAAAATAGTCCCAAACTAAATATTGTTATTATTACTGTTAATAGTAATAATGGTCGAATTAATGTAAACAAAATTGTAATAAGCAAAGCACCTAAAAAACCGTATAAGGGATGATCAATTTTTAATTTACCATGTGTTAACCCTGCAAATGCTATTACTACTAAAGTGTTTATTATAACCTTTTTCAAAAAGGGCCAATATATTGTTTTAAATGTAGACATATTTTTCCTTTCCTTCTTAAATTTGTTATATAAATTAGAAGGGAGTGACTCAAAAATCGTGATTTCGTAGAAATCGATTTTGTCGAGTCACCCCCGCACAGTTTATTAGATATCTAAAAAGCTTTTATAAAACGAATTTAGATATCAATAAACCGCTGCGTCTATGAGTTTTCTTGTAAACTTTTTTAAAATCTAGGACTTTTGGTTAATCACTTTCTTAAACTATATTTTTTAGTAATTATTTTGAAAACTCTTCTGTAATTTGAGGAACTACTTGTTTTTTACGAGATACAACACCTTCAAGTGTCATAAAGTCATTTTCAAGAGTTTTTCCAAAAGCTGCAGCAACTTTATCTTGTTTTTCACCTAATACTAACACTTCTGAATCTGAAGTTAAGATATTAGTAATTACAAATACATAAGCTGCTAATCCTTTTGATGATAATTCTGCATTAATTGCCGCTTCTAATTCTTCTTTTCTAACTGCCACTTCGTTAGCATCAACTGTGTTGATTTGAGCTACAACTAATTTATCTTCTCCTAAGACAAATTCTTTAGCGTCTAATGAAATTAGTGTTTCTGCTGTTTTATCTGTTGTTGAAGCTCCCGCTTTTAACATAGCAAGTCCGTATTCTTCTAGGTTGATACCTGCGATAGCTGCTAATTCTTCAGCTGCAATTTTATCACGTAAAGTACATGTTGGTGATTTGAATAATAGTGAATCTGAGATAATTGCAGACACCATTAATCCAGCCATTTGCTTATCGATATGAACACTTTGTTCTTCATAGATTTTTTTCAAGATTGTAGCTGTACATCCAAGTGGCTCTGCACGATAGTATAAAGGTCCTGCAGTTTCAAAGTTAGCAATACGGTGGTGGTCAATTACTTCGCGAATAACTGCTTTTTCTATTCCATTAGCTGATTGTTGGAATTCATTGTGATCCACAAGAATTACGTTTTGACCTTCTTCTACACCATCGATTAAACGTGGTAAACGTACATTGAAATATTCAAGTGCGTATTTAGTTTCATCGTTAATTTCACCAAGTCTTACTGCTTGTGTATCCATTCCTTGTAATCTTTTTAAGTTGTTATAAACGATACTTGAACAAATTGTATCAGTATCTGGATTTTTGTGTCCAAAAATTAAAATATTTGTCATTTTCTAGCTCCTTATTTTTTAATTATACTTACTTATATTTTACCTTTTTTTAGTAATTATTTCAAATTTATTTTAAGAATTATAAGCTTTTTTTCGCTAAACTTAAATCTACATGGCAATAACCCGTAGGATTTTTTTCTAAATATTTTTGGTGATATTCTTCTGCATCAATATAGTTATTTACCGCTTCAACTTCTACAGCAATTTTTTTAGTATAATTTTTTTGTAGTTCTTCGATAAATTTAATTACTTCTTCTCTTGTTTCTTCATCAACATAATAGATTCCTGTTCTATATTGACGACCTCTATCTCCACCTTGTTTGTTTATACTTACTGGATCAATAATTCTAAAATAATGACGAAGTACATCATTTAATGATAGTACTGCGTTATTATATTTTAAGTAAATTACTTCAGCATGATCTGTTGATTTTATATTTTGATATGTTGTTTCTGCAGTTTTACCATTACTATACCCAACTTTTGTAGTTAAAACGCCATCAAGTTGTGCATAGTAACCTTCTACACCCCAGAAGCATCCTCCTGCTAAATAAATTTCTTTTTCCATTCATGAACCTCTCTATCTATCCATCTTTTTGAATTTCTTATCTATAATTATACTATAAAATACCTTATTTTTATATAATTATGCATTTTCGAATTTCTTGCTTTATACTAATTTATATAAGCTAAGATAAAAACGAGTACACTTTTAAAATGAACTCGTTTAATGTATTATTGTTATATTCTACTCCGTCGTATGAGTTTCCTCAAATACCCTATGTTCAACTCTATAATTATGAAATATCGCATTAATTTCAGCACCGATAATTAATATATATCCAGTTATATATAACCAAATTATAAACGCCATTAAGGCTCCAATTGTTCCATAAGTCTTTATATAACTTGAAAAATGATCGATATAGTATCCAAACATTCTACTAATCAGGGTCCAAGAGATTGTCGAAAAAATAGCTCCTGGGAAAACACTAATAGCTTTTAATTTTAGATTTGGTCCCATTATATACAGAAATAGAAATACTATGAATGTAAATAATATAGGAAAACTATAATTTAAGAATGACCATAAGTTATAAAATCCTTCGTCTAAATTAAATTTATGGAATAATAAATATGTAAGTTGCTTACCAAATACAACTAGCGCTAATACAACAAACATTCCTACTAAGAATAAAACTGTAAATACGATACTAATTAATTTTGTTATTATCCATATTCTTCCATCACGAACTCTAAAGGCGTTGTTAAAGGCGATAATTATTCCATAAATACCATTTGATGCTGACCACAATGTAAAAACAATCCCCACTGTGATAATCGTATTATTATTTTTATTATTTAACACTTCAGTAATCATGTTAAATAAGTAATCTCCTAAGTCTCCTGGTGCAAAGCTTTGTATTTTTTCTAGTAAAAATTGTTGGTCAATTTTAAAATACGGAGTTAAAGCTAGTGCAACAATTAACATCGGAAATAATGATAAAATAAAATAATAACTTAGATTCGCAGAAAGCAGTGATATTTCATCATACATAACTCGATAAAACATCTCTTTAGTGAATTTCTTGATAGTTAACTTTCCTCTGGGGTTTTCTTCATAGAAAGAATAATTTTTTTCTGGAATAAACATAATTTTATAAAATAAACTTAGCTACAGTTTTAGCAGCTTTGTAATACATAGGTAGTGAAGATAAAGATAAAATATTTAATTTACCTACAGAATATTTTGATTTTTCTACCACAACATACCCTTTTTCTTCTAGATATTTTTTTGATTGTTCAACTTTTCTACGTTCTTCTGAACTTAATTGAGCTTTTTTTGGTAGTACAGTTACTGCAGCAATTGCACCTGCTCCAATAAGTCCTAATAATAATCTTTTACTCATTAATATCTCCTTTAAAATTTATTTTAAATTTTTGACAATATAATAATATTTTAAACCATTTAGTTAAACAAAGCAACAATTTATATACATTTCTATATTTCAAGTTGTATTACCTAGAATTTTTCTAAATCAGATCTTATCAGTTACAATAGATCAATTATCATAAATACAACCTAATTTCGTTATTGAAATTAGGTTGTATAACTTAATTATTTAGATTTATTGTTTTCTTGGAGTTGCTGTGTAATTTTCGTATCATAATAATCATTTAAACTTCTCATTGTGTACATTTTATTTATATATATACCCACAATACTAAACATAACTGCGATTACTAATATAGTAACAAGTAAAGAGACGACTATAGCATTTCCTTTTTTATGATTTTTCTTAATACTCATAGTTCTATTCCCCTTCTTTTTTTGGATTATTATCTTTTGTTATTTTTTCTTTATCTTGTTTTTCTTTCTTCTCTTTTTCTTCTTTTTCTTTCTTCTCTTTTTCTTCTTTTGCTTTTTCTTTATCGGTTTTTTCATTTTTCACTTTTAAATACATTTCTCTCTTATTATCATTCTTATCTATAATAATAACATGTATTGTATCATTTTCTTGTGATAAAGAATAATCTTTAATATCTCTCAACAACATTATATATCCTGCAAAATAAGAAGAATTGGAGTCTTTAAATTTATCAATATAAACTCTATCTCCTCTAAAATTAACTTTGACATCCTCAAGTTCATCTTTACTTTTTAGTAAGATATAGTTGTGTTCTTGTTTTACTTTAGCACTATTATTGTAGATCTCTAAGATTTTTTTATGAGCCAATCCATATTCATAATTTGTATAATCTAAAAATCTTTTTGATGTAGTAATTGTTGTTTGTAAAATTAGCATAAGTAGTAACGTTAGTATTACTAAAAGAAATAAAGAAACTGTTAATTCCAGCAATGTAAATCCTTGTTTATTTTTAGCTGTAAGTAACTTTTTCACCTGTATGAACATCTTCTATCTTTGCATTATTTCCGTCTACTCTTATGTAATAATTACCTCTATTTACTGTAAAACTATGATCTTTATAATGGCTACAAACTTCTTCATATAAAATTTCTTTCATCTCAAGCTCTTTTTCAGCCGTAGATAAATTGGCATATTGTCTAACCATATTAGGAACTAAAAATACGAATATTAGAGAGCATATAAACAATGCTCCAATCAATTCTATGAATGTGAAAGCTTTTTTATTAGACTTCATCAAGTGTAATATATCCAGTATCCAAATGTATTATTACTCTATATCTGCTATTATCAAATTGAACATCTAGAGTATATGCTTTAGATACTAAATTGCCTTTCCTATATTCAAACTTTACAGAAGACGCTCCTAATTTTGGTTTTCCATTTTTATTAAGTTTTTTCCAGTGTTGTTGACCTTCATAAAATGCTAAATACTTACTGTTATTTTCGAAGAAATAAATAAAGTTCCTACTATTATTCAAACTATCTGTTTGAACTTTATAAATATCAGAAATCATTTCATTGATAGCCAATCTTTCTTGATATTTATCATAACTATTGATAGAAATTCTTGATAAAATTATAACTATAATACTCACAATCATTAGCACAGCAACTGATTCTACCAAACTAAAGCCCTGATTATTTTTGTAACGTTGCTTTACCATTGGCGATTACTATTTTCTTACCATTTGGTGCTGTACTAGCTTTGTCCGCTGGGCCATCTAAATAATGTTTTTCTACAAGTTTTTCAAATGTAACATCTTTATCTTTTTCATTAATTTCATAAGCTGTTACTTGAGATTGCACCGTTTTTTCATAAGCTTCTGAACTTTTATCTTTCGCAGTATCTATATTCTTAGTAATATTAGGGATTATAAGAATTAGTAGTATTGCTATTATAAAGAGTACAATCAGCATCTCTATCAATGTGAACGCTTTCTTGTTTTTCATTTTTTGTCTTAAATTTTTCATATGTTTCTCCTTATCTTAACGAGCTAGCCATGTTAAATATTGGAAGTAGGATAACCATATACAATCCTACTATCACAACGGCTAGGATACCAAATAAAATAGGTTGTAGTTTTCTTAAATTTCTGTCTAATGATGTTAGGAAAGAATCTAACATCAATTCACTAAATAATTTTAATTCCTTATCTATTAAACCATTATTTTTACCATGTTTCACAAACTTTCTCATAGACTTGTCGAAGTATTTAATCTCAGTGATTGCATCTTCAAAACTGATGCCCTTATCTAACTCTTTAAGTATTTCTTTTGAAAATAAAGTTAAATAATAATCATAATTTTCCTCAACCATAACTTCTAAAGCTGTTTTCATGGAAAAACCACTCATAAGAAATAAACTTAATTCCATTGAGAATCTATAAGAAAAATATAATTTTGAATAACTCCTTACTTTAGGAATATACATAATTGATTTTAAGAATAGATGTGGTTTATATTTAATTGTGTAAAAAATATAAGTTATACCTAAAATGGCACATAAAAATATAATAGAAATAATTTTTGGAATGTAATATAGTGACTTGATTAATATAGTTGTTTGGAGATCCATCTTAATGTTAGATGAAGTATAGATGTTCTCAAATTGTGGAATTACTAGCGCATTAAACACCATGATAAGGCTTATTAAAGTGAGTGTTAAAAATAGTGGATATCTTAAAGTTTTTATTACCTTTTCTTGTTGTATTTTTTGTATTGATAGATATGTTTCTACCTCTAGTAACATATCTTCTATTCTTCCGTAATCTTCTGCAAACTTTATTTTGCCAACAATTAATTTTGAATATCCAAGATATCCTAATATATCGGATAATTTGCTTCCATTAGAGAGTTTTTCTTTAATTTTTTCAATTTCATCATTAGGAACTTCATATTGAATTAATAAGAATTCTAATGAATCCTCTAACATATACCCATGATTGATTAATTCATATAAACGTTTTATAAAAAATATCTTATTCTCTTTGTCTAGAATTTTTTTAATATCCCCATTTTTCTTTTTCATCAGTAGTGATTAACCCCTTCTCACATGCTAATTCAAATTTTCTTTCTAAAGAATCAGATATTATTTTTTTGTTATCTATATATTCATGAATATCATCTTTTTTCAATATTTCAGTTACTAGTCCTCTTTTGCCATTTGTTAAATTTACCAATCTTTGCGAAATAATACAAATTATAGTTTGTTTTATATCTTCTAATGACAAATTCAAATCTTTTAATCGATTTATTACCCCTATAGAATTTTCTGCATGAATTGTACTTAAAACTAAATGTCCTGAAAATGATGAAGTAATTACTTGACCTGCTGTTTTGAAATCACGAATTTCTCCAATTACCATAGCATCTGGATCACATCGTAAAATAGATTTCAGCGCATTATCATAATTAATTCCCGCTTTCTCATTTACTTGCATTTGAATTAAACCTGGTATATTTTTTTCAACAGGATCTTCTACTGTTATAACCTGTTTGTTGATACTAGCTAATTGCCTTGCTAGTTTATACATTGATGTTGATTTCCCACTACCTGTTGGCCCAGAAAATAATACTAATCCATAGGCTTTTTTGGAAAGATTATTTATATAATTACTATCTTCCTCAAATATACTGTATTCAACATCCTCCAATTCATTTATAAAAATTCTAACCACACAGCCTTCGCTTAATTCACTTAAAGGCAATGTAGAAACACGTAAGAAATAATCTTTATTATTATAATTATATACAAATCTACCACTTTGTGGTTCTTTATTTCTTGAAATATCAATATTGGCATTAAATTTCAATAAAGATATTATCGCATCTAGCTCCCTATTAGAAAATTTTTCATATTTACTCAGATTACCTGCAATTCTGAGTTTAATAAAGGAAAATCCCGATTTATCTGGATATATATGGATGTCACTGGCTCTTTTTTCTATAGAATCATTAATAATTTGATTCATTAAAATTTTTATATCAATAGCTACCACCCCATTTCCTAAAGAAAAGGAAAATATAGGCTATGTATCACTACCTAGCCTATATTTAAAAACTATTAATTTAATTTACTACATTATAACTCTATAGCCTAAGTGTTTGATTATGTTATAGATTAATATTTCTAGAAAAAGAATATCCCCTAAATCTTCTTAAAACTTCTTCTACTAATTTACAATCTTCACTATCCAATGATTTAATCATATCAATTACTTCAAAGTGAGTATCTGCCAACTCTTCAGTTTCCCCTTTTTCCGTTTTGTATCCCACAAGCTCATCAATTGAAACGTTATAAAGTTTCGCAATAGAGACTAGTGTCGCTACATTAGGTTCGTTTCTACCGTATTCCCAGTTAGCATATACACCATGAGATGATAACTCTAGTTTATCTGCTACAGTTGACATAGAGTAATTGTTCATTTTTCGAAGTTTTTTTAAGTTTTGTGCCAGTAATGTTCCTTTATTCTTCAAAGTAATCCTCCTTTCTCATCTATAACCATTATACCTTGTTTTCTATAAAAAATCAAATTAAATTATAAATTTTTAAACCTTTTTTTCTTACTAATATAGAATATCATTTTCAAATTATGTGTAATTTTTACAGAAAATCTACCATAAACTTTGATATGTCAACCATGACACAAATAAAAACAACACTAAGATTAGCGTTGTTTTCATTCATTAAATAGGTTTTTCAACAGTTAATATTTTTATATTTTTCAATAAATTTATATAAACATAATTCGCTGCTATAAGACCAGCAGTTGATGGACAAAATGCGTTCGATGCTGGTGGAATTTTCGCTTTTCGTATATCTGAATCTTGTTTACCAATTTTTTCTAGGTATTCTTTGTTAGCAATTGTTGGACTTTCTGTAGAAAATACTACCGGAACTTTTCCTCTTATTTTCTCTTTTTTCAATTTAGTTCTTATTACTTTTGCTAACGGACATACTGTAGTTTTACTAATATCTGCAATTTGGAATTTTGTTGGATCTAGTTTATTTGCAGAACCCATTACGCTAATCACTGGTATATTATTTGCTAAACAATATTTTATTAAATGTATTTTAAAAGTTACCGTATCGCATGCATCTATTACAAAATCTAATGGTTTCTCATAAAATACAGGATATGTTTCTTCTGTATAAAAGTCTTGAATAGTTATAACTTCACATTCAGGATTAATATCTAAAATTCTTTTTTTCATTTCTTCTACTTTACTACATCCTACTGTTCTCGTTGTAGCATGAATCTGTCTATTTACATTCGTTATATCAATATTGTCTTTATCCATAAGCACTAACGAACCCACTCCAGAACGTGCTAATGACTCTGCAGCAAAAGAGCCTACTCCTCCTACTCCAAGAATCCCTACTCTTTTATTTTTTAAAATTTCTAAACCTTCAGTTCCTATTACTAATTCGTTTCTTGAAAATTGATGTAACATTTCTTTCTCCATTTTTATTCTATCTTAATTAATTAAAAAAGACTGGCTATATTTAAAATCCAGTCTAAAAAAACCAAAACGCCGTAGATTCTTACCTTGATTGGTCCTGATATAATCAGGTGGGTACGATAGCCTTATCTTCTAAAGTCTTCTCTAGGAAGCATTTTATACTAGTAAGTGATTTTCGTTCCCGTTCAAAAAGTGTTAGGCCCGAATGTATGGTAAGTCTTACAAGCGCTTTAGTTGTATATTTATATTTTACCACACTTAGATTATTAAAACAACCTCAAAATTTGTATAATCATATTTTTATTTTTGAGTTTTTCAATAAATACCATGTTATAAATAGTTTTCATAAACTAAATTATTTTTCAAATATTTTTTAATAATCGATTATTTTAAACTTAATTCTTTTTATTATGATTTAATTAATTTAATAGCTTTTTCAAAAATTTTCCAGTATAACTTTCATTGTTTTCTAGCAGCTCTTCTGGCGTACATTCTGCTAGAATTGTTCCTCCACCAATACCACCTTCAGGACCTAAATCAATCAGATGGTCACAACACTTAATTACATCTAAATTGTGTTCAATAACTACAACAGTATTTCCTCCATCAACTAATTTATCTATTATTTTAATTAATCGACTTATATCATCAATATGTAATCCAGTTGTAGGCTCATCTAGAATATATA
Organism: uncultured Gemella sp.; assembly: GCF_963529685.1. Taxonomy (GTDB): domain Bacteria; phylum Bacillota; class Bacilli; order Staphylococcales; family Gemellaceae; genus Gemella. The sequence continues at coordinate 4,373 of NZ_CAUSAI010000026.1, read as the reverse complement.
GCGTTTTTCCTGTTGATTTTTTATATAATTCACTTGCTAATTTAACCCTTTGTGCTTCTCCTCCAGATAACGTAGTTGCGCTTTGACCCAATCTTATATAATCAAGTCCAACATGAACAAGTGTTTCTAGTTTATTTTTAATCTTCGGAATGTTTTCAAAGAATTCATATGCTTCTTTAATAGTCATATCAAGTACATCACTGATGCTTTTTCCTTTATATTTTACTTCCAAAGTTTCTCTATTATATCGTTTTCCTTTACATACTTCGCAAGGAACGTAAACATCTGGTAAAAAGTGCATTTCTATTTTTAATATTCCATCTCCACTACATGCTTCACATCGACCACCTTTAACATTAAAGCTAAAGCGACCTTTCTTATAACCACGTAATTTTGATTCATTGGTGCTAGCGTATAAATCCCTTATATCATCAAAAACACCCGTGTATGTAGCTGGATTACTTCGTGGTGTTCTTCCGATTGGGCTTTGATCAATATCTATTATTTTATCTATATTACCGTTGATTCCCTCTACAGATTTGACTACGGTAGTATCTATTTCTTCTTTATTAAGAACATTCTTCACAGAATTAAACAATATTTCATTAACTAGCGTTGATTTTCCACTTCCTGATACTCCTGTAACTCCAATGAATTTACCAAGCGGGAATTTCACACTAACGTCTTTCAAATTATTTTTTCTAGCTTTTTTAATGACTATATTTTCTCCATTACCTTCTCTTCTTTCAGTTGGTACTGGTATTTTTTTACGTCCTGATAAATATGCTCCAGTTATAGAATTTTCATTAGCCATAATTTCTTCTGGTGTTCCAACCGCTACTACTTGACCACCGTGTTCACCAGCTTTAGGCCCGATATCGATAATATAGTCACAAGCCAACATTGTATCTTCATCATGTTCTACAACTAATACAGTATTCCCTAAATCTCTCATAGAAAGCATAGTATTAATAAGTTTTTCATTATCTCTTTGGTGTAAACCTATTGAAGGTTCATCAAGAATGTAAGTAACTCCCATAAGCTTCGAACCAATTTGCGTTGCTAATCGTATACGCTGTGCTTCACCACCTGATAATGTTCCAGATGATCTATCTAATGTTAGATAATCTAAACCAACATCATTTAAAAACTGTAATCTTGATTTAATTTCTTTAAGCACTAATTTTGCTATTGCGTAATCTTTATTACTTAGTTTTATATTTTGGAAAAATTCATAACTATCTTTGATAGACATTTCACAGATTTCGGCAATATTTTTATCTGCAACATATACTGATAAGATTTCTGGTTTTAATCTTTGACCTTTACAGCTACGACATGAATCTTCCTTAATATACTTAGCCATTGCTTCTCTCGTAGCCCTTGTCATACCAGATTTATAACGTCTAAGAATATTATTTGCTACTCCTTCAAAATATACTATACGTGAACGCATAACTCCTTCATCATTAATATATTTATGAGTTATTTCTTCTTGATCATTTCCATATAAAATAATTTGTTGCTGTTCATTTTTTAAATCTTTAAATGGAATATCCATATCAATTCCGAAATGTTCACAGGCACATTTAATTAAACTTGGATAATATGTTGATGTCGCATTATTATAAACTAAAATTGCACCTTCATTTATCGATAAGTCTTTTTGAATAATTTTATTAACGTCTACTGTTTCATGCATTCCTAAACCATCACATTCTGGACATGCTCCTTGAGGATTGTTAAACGAGAAAATACGAGGCTCTAAATCACCTAGAGTGAAATCACAGTGTTTACAACTATACTTAGTTGAGAATAATTGTGTAGTTTCTTCTTTAACATCATCTATTTCTACTAAATCATTATTAGAAAGGTTCAATGACGTTTCTAATGAATCAGCTAAACGCGTTTCAATTCCTTCTTTAATAACTACCCTATCGATAATTACACTGATTGAATGTTTTTTATTTTTATCTAATTCTGGAATATCACCAACTTCAAACAATTCACCATCAATTTTGAATCGAATATATCCATCTTTTATTAGTTTATCTATTAATTTTTTATGAGTACCTTTTTTATCCTTGACTATAGGTGCTACTATTTGGATTCTACTACGTTCTGGCATTAACATAATAGCATCTACGATTTGACTTATTGAACTACTCTCAATTTTTTCATGATGATTTGGACAGTAGATTTCTCCAATTCTTGCATAAAGGAGACGTAAATAATCATAAATTTCTGTTACTGTTGCTACAGTCGACCTAGGGTTTTTTGATGTTGTTTTTTGATTTATTGATATAGCTGGTGATAATCCTTCTATAAGGTCAACATCTGGCTTTTCTAAATTACCAAGAAACTGCCTAGCATAAGCACTAAGACTTTCTACATAACGACGTTGTCCTTCTGCATATATAGTGTCAAAGGCTAGTGAACTTTTACCACTACCACTAAGTCCTGTAATAACAACAAACTGATCACGTGGAATTTCTAAGTCTATATTTTTAAGATTATTTTCCCTTGCTCCTTGTATTACAATTTTATTTTTCTTTTGCATATATTACCTCAATATTTCTATACAATCAAATTTTATTATTCATTGTAAAATCAATTTTGTGCCCTATTTTTTTTAGACTCATTTAATTTTACATTAACTTCCTTATTATAACATAAATGTAATTGAATATTAAAAAAGAAAGTTCTGAAAAACAATTTCAAAACTTTCAAAGTATAATAAATGATACTAAAATCGATGAAAAACGATTAGAAAATTTATACTGCACAAAATTCAGTATCCTATAATATATCAGAAATTAAATAATATCTTCTAAATTTTTTATAATATTTTTTAAATTATTTTCTACATGCTCTAAAGTACTTCCCATACTATTTAATAATTCATTCATATTCTCTTCAAAATCCTTAGGGAGAATTTTAGAATGTTCTTTAGCATACTATATCATTCTCTTTTCTCCTGGATGAGTAAGTTCATTTATCGCAAATATAATATCAAAATAAGATTCTATAAATGCTGCGATACGATGATTTACACTCACAAAATCTCCACGATCAAATGCCTTTATAATCTGTTTATCATAAGAAGGTAAATTCCCTGTTAATAAACGAAAATTTTTTGAAATAATATTTTCTTTTAACTCCTTAGGAAATGGAACTTCAAATCTTTCTTTTAAATTATGAAATTCTTTATGTGGATCATAAAGTACTTTACTATTTTTCAAATTATGCCAAAAGCATGTCGTGTATCCGTTACTCGCTTGATGTGTTTCAACAACATTTTCTATATTATTCTCAAAATCATTTATATTTCTATAAATAATATCTATGTCTATTTCATCAGATAAAGTACAATTATCTTCTACTTCCCAAAATTTATTTTCTAACATCTTTATTAGGTATATTTTTACAATAAATATATAGATCATAATCAGAACTTCTATCATAGTTATTACCACTTCTAGAACCACCTAATACTATTTCCATTATTTCTGATAATTTAGTAAATTCAAACCAAAGACTATTAAATACTTCCATTTCATTATCCTTCCTACGTCGATATAATTACTATTACATATTATTCTAACATACATCCTTATTTGTTTATATACATATTTTAAACTTTTACTAAATATTAAGAAAAAATGGAGTGACTCAAAAATCGTGATTTCTAAGAAATCAGTTTTGATTTACTGTTCTTGTATTAGTTATGTTTAATTGTTACTTCAATAAGCTGGTGTTTATTCCTATTTCTTACATAATTCGACTAAATGTTCAACAACATTTAATTTCCTCATTGTCATGGTTATTGAAAGCTGTTTTTCAAGATAATTAGTATTCAATCTTTTGGGACTTGCACCTCTTGGAAGATACATATATAAACATTCAGAACCAATAATAAACTTTTCATCTCCAAAGTCTTTATTTTCCAGTTTTTTTAGTTCATCTTCTCCCATACTATCGTTAGTGAATACTAAATGTATTCTTGAAAAATCATAATTTTCATTAAACGGATTTTCCTCAATAGCTATCTGTAATTGATTTTTTTCTTTTATAATGACACTTAAATCTGCTCCTATTTCTTTAGCTATTGTGTCATGAATTAACTTTGCTGTTTCCCCTTTTGACAACTCTGTTTCCAAAATAACATTACCACTTTGAATATAAGTCTTTACTTTTTTTAGTCCTACTTTTTCAAGTATCTCTACCAAAAATGACATTTTAGGTATTCTATTTTTTCCTGTCGGTGTTACTCCTCTCAATCCCTATGGTTAAGGGGAACATATCCACACTCGTAGTCGGAAACATATCCAACATTGGCTCTCGTTTGTGGGAAGATATCAACGGTTTTGTCT
>NZ_CAUSAI010000025.1:0-24501 GCF_963529685.1 uncultured Gemella sp. | reverse complement strand
AGCCACGATAAAACCTCCTATATATTTTTCGTGATGTGGTCATTTGAACGTCTTTAGATTTTTCGTTCTCCCACTCAATCAAGTTTTGTATTTTTACATACTTGAATATGATATCACACTGGATAAGTAATTGCAAGTATTTTGTTAAGTTTTTTTAAAAAAAATAACTAACCAATAAAAATAAAAGTATTTTCAATTGAGTAGATATTAAAATAATACAACTTAGTGGTATAAAATTCAAGTATAAACTAAATTATTTTGATTTAATAAAATCTCAAATTTAAAAGAATAGAAGTGTACATTTATTTTATAGAAGAATAATTTCATAGACTTAGATTTTTTCACGTTCTAAATATACTGAAGAACTAATTACATTAAATAATGATGGGAATAACTCAAAGTTCTAATTTTTTTAAAAAAAGTTTATCAGAGAGCGTATAGGAATAATGGTTTATTGATATCTGAATTCGCTTTATAAAAGCTATTTAGACATCTAATAAACTATACGGGGGTATATATCAAAATCACAATTTTGAGTCATGCCCATCATTTTTAAAATATTTATTTTGGTTTTTTCGATATTAAAGCTGAAAAGTCTAAATCATCGTATTTACTTTTGTTTAGTCCTGTTAAAGAATCGAAATCAGTATCTGGAAATAGTGGATCAAAATCGTCGAGTTCAATACTAGAAGTGTTAGTATTTGAGGGTTTGTCAAAAGTAGATTTGTTTGAATTAATTGTTTCCAAATAGGTATTATTATCCTCAATATTAAAAATCCTGTTAAGTTCTATCTGCTCATTATAACTAGGAGTTGTATGATTATCATCATAATTATATTCAATGGAAACTTCTCCAAAATTAGAGCTTGCCGTACCTTTTTGATTGTAAAATAATACGCCATATTCTTCTAAAAGTTCTTCTTCTGTATAATTATTTAGAGGATCTTCTATAGGGGATATAGTACTTTCGTAGATTTTTTTAACTAGATTTTCATCAGTTTGAATTTTATTGTCTTTAATATCCCAAGAAGAAATTAGTCTATAAATTATGTCTAGTTGTTCACTAGAAAGAAGGTGAAGTTTTGATTTGATTTCATTTAGTTTATCCATAGTTCTATACTGCTTCTCTATTTTCTTTTAAGTAATCTATGTAGTCATTTCCCCAGATTTCTAATTCATTAAGTACTGATTGAAATTTTTTCCCTATATCTGTCAGACTGTATTCAACTTTAGGCGGAATTTGAGCATAGACTTTGCGATTTATAAGTCCGTCATGTTCTAGTTGCTTTAATTGTTTTGTTAGTGTAGCTTGGGTGATTGTCCCTAGTGATCTTTGCAACTCGTTAAATCTAACACTTTTATCTTCAAGTAGGTGAAGAATTAGTATAGTCCATTTACCAGACAATATTTTTTGGGTTGTAAAAAAAGGGCATTTTCCAAAAGGTTCTTGTTGTTCCATAAAAATCTCCTTAAAATTTCATTGATATTATACAATTCTATCATAAATGATACTAACTATTATAAAAAAACGTACTTGTTATTTTTTTAGTTAATATTATAATTATATATATAATAATTATATATAATAATTATAAAACAAATAATAAGGTTTGACAATAGCTAAAAAACGGAGGACATAATAATGACAGAAGCAAAAAATTTATATCAAAATAGAAGAAGTGTATATGCGTTAGGTAAAAACTTACCAGTATCTGAACAAGAAGTGTTAGAAATTATTGATAATGCTGTTAAACATTCACCAAGTGCATTTAATTCACAAACTGCTCATGCAGTAGTATTATTAGGTGAAAACCACCAAAAACTTTGGGATATTACTTTTGGAGAATTAGAAAAATTCTTAAAAAATGAAGAAGCTAAAGCAGCTACAAAAGGTAAAATTGATAGTTTTGCTGCGGCTTATGGGACAATTTTATTCTTTGAAGATCACGATGTAGTAAAAGGACTTCAGGAACAATTCCCATCATATGCTGATAATTTCCCAATTTGGTCAGAACAATCAACTGGAATTGCATCATTTGCAGTTTGGAATGCATTAGCAGAGGCTGGAGTTGGAGCTAACATTCAACACTATAACCCAGTTATCGATGGGAAAGTTGCTGCTGAATGGAATATTCCAGCGAACTTAGTATTACGTGCTCAAATGCCATTTGGTGAAAAATTACAAGAAGCCGCACAAATTGAAAGAACTTCAAGAGTAAGAGTTGTAAAATAATATTTGATTTAACGCTGTATTGAATGAGTTATAATAACGCTAAGATAAAGATATCTTGGTGTTATTTTATATTTTTAAAGATAATGGGATAGATAGAAAAAAAGTTTCTAATTTCAATATATTTAATATGGATATTGCCATTATTTATACTATTAGTTGTTGGAATATACTGGTAAATATGGTATTATAGTAGTTGGTAAATAAATTTAAAAATTTAGAAGGTTTAACAATGTTAAAAATAGTTATAAGAGATTTAGAGGATACTAAACGTTTAGCAAAAATTGTTAGTGAAGGTATAGAAGATAGATTAGTTCTTTTGTTAAATGGAGATTTAGCAGCAGGAAAAACTACTTTTACGAAATATTTAGCTGAATATTTAGGTGTAAAGAGTGTGGTTAATTCACCAACTTTTAATATAATGAAAGAATATAAATATCCTAATGGAAAATTGTATCATATTGATGCTTATCGTTTGGAAGATAGTGATGAAGATTTAGGTTTTGAAGATATTTTCTTTGAAAATAATGTGAGTGTTATCGAATGGGGCGAATTTATTGAAGAGTTTTTACCAAGTGAAAGATTAATTTTCAATATTCGCTTAGTAGATGATTACAGAGAAATTGAAGTTATTTCTAGTGGAGAATATAAAAAAATTGAAGAAAGGATTCGTGAAAATTGGTAAGTTTAATAGTAGAAGCTTCTAACGGAGTGTGTTCAATCGCATGCTTTGAAAATAAGACTGTATTAGCTGAGAAAAACTTTGTATGTAGTAATAATTTATCAGCTGTTATTTTAGAGGAAATTGATAATTGTTTAAAAGAAGCTAATAAGAAAAAAACGGATTTAACTGAAATTATATCAAGTGAAGGACCAGGTTCATACACAGCGATTCGTGTAGTCGCAGCAGTATGTAAAACTTTAGCTTATACATTAAAGATTAAATTAAAAAAAGTGTCATCATTAAAATTACAAGCGTTATTAGAATTTGATAGTAATAAGTTATTAGTATCTTTTATTGATGCACGTCGTACTAATGTTTTTGGAGCGGTGTATAAAAATGAAGCTGGTAAATTAGTAGAAGTATTTGAAGAAGGATATTATTCGCTTGAGGAAATTAACAACTTTTTATCTTTGCAGAACGAAGAATATGTGTACATTAGTAAGGATATAGCGAAATTAAACGATTATCTTCTTGATGGATCAAAAAATGATGAAATGGTTAGAGCTGCTAATGTTATAAAAATATATGATTCTTTAGAAGAGATTGATTGTTATAATATGAAACCACAATATTTAAGAAAAACTGAAGCAGAAAGGGAACTTGAAAATGATAAAAATAAATAAAGTAGATGTTAATGATTTAGATGTATTATCAAGAATTGATATAGATAATTTTGAAGATGCGTGGACGAAAGAAATGTTTAAATCTGAGTTGGAACATGAAAACGCTGAATATTATGGATTATTTAATGATGGTGAAATTATTGGATTCTGTGGTGGTTGGCTTGTAGCTGATGAATATCAAGTTAATAAAATAGTTATAGATAAACCTCATCAAAATAAGAAATTAGGTCAAATTTTCTTCACTTATGTTATGCAATTATTAAAATTAAAAGGTGTTAAAAAGGCTATTGTAGAAGTGCGTGTTAGTAATATGCCTGCGATAACTATTTATGAAAAATCTGGATTCACAACAGTTGATATGAGAAAAAATTATTACAAAAATAATGGAGAAAATGCTTTTGTAATGGTAAGGGATTTTAGTAATGAAAGAATGTAAAAATTTAGAAAATGTAACTATCTTGGCTATAGAAACAAGTTGTGACGAAACGAGTGTTGCTGTCGTGAAAAATGGTAAAGAAGTACTATCGAATATCGTAAGTAGTCAAATTGAAACTCATAAGCAATTTGGAGGGGTAGTGCCTGAAATAGCGAGTAGACAACATATAGAAGTAGTAATGCAGATTGTTGAAGAAGCTTTGGAAGAAGCTCAAATTACTTTAAACGATATAGATGCAATTTGTGTAACGCAAGGACCGGGATTAATCGGTTCATTACTAGTTGGTGTTAATGTGGCGAAAACATTAGGTTATGCTTTAGATAAACCTTTAATAGGTGCACATCATATTGCAGGACATATTTATGCCAGTAATATAGACAATGATATAGTTTATCCATCATTAGCTCTTGTAGTTAGCGGGGGACACACAGAACTTGTTTATTTGAAAGATGAGCTTGAATTTGAAATAATCGGTTCTACTTATGATGATGCTGTAGGAGAAGCCTACGATAAGGTCGCAAGACAGTTAAATCTTGAGTATCCTGGAGGTCCTAAAGTAGACAAATTAGCTAAATTGGGTGAAGATAAGTATAAATTCCCTCGTGCAATGATTGATAGTGACGATTATAATTTTAGTTTTTCAGGTATGAAGTCAGCAGTGATTAACTTTGTTCATAATGCAAAACAACGTGGTGAAGAAATTGTACCTGAAGATTTAGCTTGTAGCTTCCAAACAGCGGTAGTAGAGGTTTTAATTGCTAAAACTAAGAAAGCTATTGTTAATTTAGGCGTAAAACAAGTGATATTAGCGGGTGGAGTGGCAGGAAATAGCGAACTTCGTAAGCAAATCCTAGAACTAGAACAACAATTAGGAGTAGAAGTACTTATTCCGAAAATGAGCTATTGTAGCGATAATGCAGCTATGATGGGAGCAGTAGGATACTATTATTATAAAAATAATATTTTTTCTAATCCGTTAACGCTAAATGCGAAGTCAACATTAGATTTAGAAGAAGTTAGAGGATAAGCATTAGAAGGAGACTGACTCGACAAAATTGATTTTTTCAAAATCATGGTTTTTGAGTCACTCCTTTTTTATGACTATTTTGGTGAATTATGAAAAGACAACTTGATGAATTATTAGATGCAGACTTACAAAAAATTAATCATATTTCTGAAAATAAGCATTATGCAGGTTTTTCTAAAAAGTTTAATAAAGAAGTTTTTGTTAAGATTTTTAAAGATCCGTTAAAATATAATTTAGAGTATGAAGTATTAAAAGAACAGAATAATTTATTATTGAATTTACAAGAGTATAATGCTTTTGTATTAGAGTATGAAGACTATATACCAATAACACGAGAAACTATGGTTGATGATGATATTATTAGAATTGCAAAGTTAATTGCTGAATTTCATAAAGATAATTGGCTGTTGATAAAAAATGAAAAAGAAGTATCTTTAGAAAAAGTTTTAGAGAAAAATGTGTCAAGAATAGCTGATAGAAGAGAATATGAAAAGGTATGTGAAATTAACTCGAAATTCTTAAAAAATATAAAAGTGTTAGAAGCAGAATATGAAGACACATTAGTGTTAATCCATGGTGATTTTGGTCTGAGAAATATAATGAAAAAAGATGATAGCTTAGTATTAATAGATTTTGAGAGAGTGAAGTATGCTAGTTATTATTTAGACTTTATTAAATATTTTTATCAGGATTTGAATAATGATAAAAGTAAAATAGAATTGTTTTTAGAACATTATTATGCACATTCATTTGAAAAAGCAATTTCAAAAGAATTAGAAAATAGTTTAATATTTATATCTGCACTAGGTATATTAAATTATACAAAACGTGTCAACGATAAGGAGTTTGAGAGTTTGGGTTTAAGAATGCTAGCTGATGTAGATGATTACTTTAGAAAAAATTGAGAATATAGATAATACTTTTATATAAAGTGCAATTGATTTTATTTGACCATTATTTGTGTTAAAATATAGTATAATTATAATTAGGAGGCGATGATATGGCGAATATTTATTTAGATTATGCAGCTACATCAAAAAAACATTTTGATATTATAGAAAAGAATATGAATGTAATAAGAGAAATCTATGCTAATCCAAGTAGTAGCCATACTCTAGGTAAGAAAAATGATAGGCTAGTTCGTGAAGGTCGCGAAAAAATAGCTAAATCTCTAAATGCAAGTAGTAATGAAATTATTTTTAATTCTGGGGGCACTGAGAGCAATAATACAGTATTTAACCATGTGTTAACTAGATTTGAAACAGGAGAGATAATAATTTCTTCAATAGAGCATCCTTCGGTTAAAGCGAGTGCTAAGAGACTTGAAAGATTTGGATTTATCGTACATGAGCTATCAGTAGATGAAAGTGGAACTATAAATCTAGAAGAATTAAAAGAAAAGATTAATTCTAATACGGTATTGATTTCAATAATGCTAGCAAATAATGAAACTGGAGTATTAAATCCTCTAAAAGAAGTTTCAAATCTTATAGCCGGTAAAAACATATTATTACATAGTGATATTGTTCAAGCTCTAGGAAAAATAGAAATAAATGTTAGAGAATTAGGTCTCGATTTTGCCTCTGCCTCTGCTCATAAGATTGGCTCACTTAATAATTTCGGATTTTTATATGCAAAAGATGGGGATGTTGAACCACTTCTTTTAGGTGGAGGACAAGAAAACGGTCTTCGTTCAGGTACAACTGACTTGTTAGGAATGTTGGTACTTTGTGACTGTTTAACTGAAACATTGGCATCTATACCAAGTCTTCGTGAGTTGAAAAATTATTTTATTGCAAAACTTGAAAAGAGTGATATTGAATTTGAGGTGAATGGATCTATAGGAAATTCGTTACCTAATATTTTAAATGTTTACTTTAAAAATATAGAAGCACAAAGGCTTATAACGTATTTGGATGCACAATCTATTTATATATCTGGAGGTTCTGCTTGTAGTTCTGGTAATATAAAAGGTAGTCGTATAATTAAGGAAATGTATGATATTGAACGTGCAGCACATTCTGTAAGAATAAGTGTTGGTTTCGATATTAATAAAGAATTAATAGACGAAGTTATAACTAAAATTGTAACTTTAGAGAAGAGAATAAAAGAAAGGAACTTATAATGAATAGCAACAAAAAAGTAGTAGTTGGAATGAGCGGCGGAGTAGATTCATCAGTAACAGCGTATCTTTTAAAACAACAAGGATATGATGTTATTGGAGTATTTATGAAAAACTGGGAAGAAAAAGATGATAGAGGGGTTTGTGTTGCTGAGAAGGATTATGAGGATGTTATAAAAGTATGTGAACAACTAGATATTCCTTATTATTCTATTAACTTTGAAAAAGAATATTGGGATAAAGTATTTACGTACTTTTTAGATGAATACAAAAAAGGTCGTACACCTAACCCAGATATTATGTGTAATAAAGAAATTAAATTTAAAGTTTTCTTAGAATACGCAGAGGACTTGGGTGCTGATTATGTGGCTACTGGTCACTATGCTCGAGTTAAGGATGTTGATGGAGAACGTTTAATGTTACGTGGTGTAGATAATAATAAAGATCAAACTTACTTCTTATCTCAATTAAAACAACATCAAATCAAAAATATCTTATTCCCGGTAGGAGAACTTGAGAAAAAAGATGTTCGTAAGATAGCAGAAGAAGCGGGACTTGCGACAGCGAAGAAAAAAGATTCAACGGGTATTTGTTTCATCGGTGAGAAAAACTTTAGAGAATTCTTATCACAATACTTACCAGCTCAAGGAGGAAAGATGATTGATTTAGATGGTAATGTTCGTGGGGAGCATGTTGGGCTTATGCATTATACAATTGGTCAACGTCATGGTTTAGGTATCGGTGGAACTAAAGATACTGAAGGTGAAGCTTGGTTTGCATGTGGTAAAGACCTTGAAAATAATATACTGTACGTTTGCCAAGGATTCCACAATGAAAAACTTTACTCAGATAGTTTATTAGCAAGTTCACTATCGTTTACAACTAAAAATCCACAACCTAATAAATTTACATGTACTGCAAAATTCAGATATCGTCAACCAGATACTGAGGTAGAGGTGGAAGTTTTAGAAGATAATAAAGTAAAAGTTGTCTACAAAGAGCCTGTTAGAACTGTTACACCAGGACAAGCGGTTGTTTTCTATGATGGAGATGTTTGTCTAGGTGGAGCAATTATCGATGAGGTCTATAAAGACGGGAAAAAACTTCAACTATAATATGTAATAAAATCCTAAAAGTTAGAGAAAATCTAATTTTTAGGATTTTTTAGTTTGTTTTGCTTAAGGATAATTTAAAATAATTAAATATAAATGAATCTTTCTTAGTTTTCGTTATTAATCTTACAAATTTAGTGATATAATATAAGTATCGGGGGGATAAATATGAGAATTAATAAAGAAGAAACTGTTGTGTTTTTTAAACAAAATATTAAATCTATTGTTTTAGCATTTTTTTGTAGTGTAGTTGTTATAGGAATAGGGCTCTATTACTTTAATTATAATAAAACAGAAGACTATAATAACATTAGTTTTTCAAATCATAAAAGTGATAGAATAGATAATGAAGAAAAAAATGATGATAAACAAGATGAAAAGATTTTTGTTGATGTTAAGGGGGCTGTGAAAAATCCTGGTGTTTTTGAAACTACAAAGGATAAGAGGATAAAGGATTTAATAGATGTAGCTGGTGGCCTTTTAGATGATGCTGATACATCTACTTTGAATTTAAGCCAAAAAGTAAAAGATCAAATGGTTATTTATGTCCTTAAACATGGGGAAAAACCTAAACAAATGTCTGAGATTGGTACAACTAGTTCATCTAGTGGTGAAGTAATAAATATTAATACGGCTAATAAGGAACAACTCATGAAAATTTCAGGGGTTGGTAAAACTAAGGCAGAGGCAATTATCGAACATAGAGAAAAAAATGGAGATTTTAAAAAGAAAGAAGATATAACAAAAGTACGAGGTATAGGTAAGGCTACTTTTGAAAAAATTAAAGATAAAATAGAGGTATAATTATGCAAAGAATTAGTTGGGACGAGTACTTTATGGCTCAAAGCCACCTATTGTCACTTAGATCGACTTGTAGCAGGTTGTCTGTTGGTGCGACAATAGTTAAAGATAAACGAATAGTTTCTGGTGGGTACAATGGATCTATTAAGGGTGATGAACATTGTATAGATGTTGGTTGCAAAGTAGTAGAAGGACATTGCGTTAGAACTATTCATGCTGAAATAAATGCTATTTTGCAGTGTTCTAAATTTGGAGTAGGAACTGAAGGTGCGACAATTTATGTTACACATTTTCCTTGTTTAAATTGTACAAAATCTATAATTCAAGCAGGGATAAAAGAAATTTGCTATGCAAATGATTATAGAAATAATGAATATGCTCGAGAGTTATTAGAAAAATCAGGTGTAATCATAAGAAAAATAGATTATGATGTAAACAATGTGATTGAAAGGTTATTAAATAATAAATAATGTTTTACTTACAACTTTCTTTACTAGCATTAGGGGCGATATTATTAAATTTTAACGTAGTAATATCTATGCTATGTATTGTTATTTTTCTACTGATAACTTGGAAAAATAAAAATCTTGATGCTAGGAAAACTATTATCTGTATAATGGTCTTCTTAGCGTTTTTTATTCGGGGAGCATATGAACAAAAAACTAATACTTCACATTTAAATAATATAGAAAATAAAAATTTTGAGGTATTAGTTTCTGATAAGATTGATGTTAATGGTAATTATATGTCTGGAATTGGATATATTAATAACGAAAAAGTTTTGATTAATTATATAGTGAAAAATGAGGATGAAAAGAGGTTTTTTAGAGAAAAATTTTGGGGAGGAAAGCTGGTGGTAAATGCCACGATAGATGATATCCCAAGTAAAACTAATTTTTACTCATTTGACTATAAGAAGTATAATGAGAAAAGAGGTGTTTTTAAAAAAGTCACTATTAATGACTTATATAAAGTTGAAAATGTAGACTCATTTGGATTTAAATTACTAACATATAGAAATCTATTAAGTCTTAAGATAGATAGAGAACTTACTTTTGATAAAAGTGGATATTTTCAAGCTTTAATATTTGGAGATAAGAGTTATTTACAAAGGGATGATGTATCTGCCTTTAAAAATTTGGGAACAAGTCATTTACTAGCGATTTCTGGATTGCATATTGGGGTGCTAATCTCTCTAATATATTTTATTTTATTAAAATTAAATATTAGTGTTAATATTATTGAAAAAATTATACTTATTATCATTCCGATATACATATTACTTAGCGGAGCAAGTGCATCTGTTCTAAGGGCTGGGTTTATGATTATATTATATATACTATTTAGAAGAAAGAATATTGATAAGTTGGGTAGTCTACTTCTTACGCTGTTAATATTATTAATGGTCAATCCTATGTTTATTTTTAATATTGGATTTCAGCTTTCTTTCTTGATAACATTTTGCTTATTAATGTCGGGACGTTTTATCAAAGATTCTAAGAATAAATTTCAAGGGGCTTTTAGGATTAGTCTTATTTCTACTCTGGCAAGCTTTCCTATTTTACTGTATAATTTCGGTACAATAGTTTATATTTCAGTGTTTAGTAACATTATACTAGTACCTGTTTTTAGTATTTTAATTTTTCCTTTAGTTTTAGTTAGTTATGTAATATTTTTAATAAGTAGTCAATGTTTTAACGTATTTTGTAAACCACTTTTAAATTTCATATTTAATTTATTTGATAGAATACAGGATCCCTTTTTATTAGCAGCTCCTATTCGTATAGGACAACAAAGTTTATTGTTTATTGTTGTAATCTTTATCCTTGTAATATTGATAATGGTACAATTGAATAATTTTAAATATATTAGAGCTTCTGCAAGTGGATTTTTTATAATAATATTGTGTTTTGGGGTAACTTATCTTCCACGAAATTATGTTGAAAAACTTAAAATTGGAAAAGAGAATGTCTATTATATTAGAGCAAATCAAAGCAATATGTTAGTAAATACATCTAGTAATATAAAAAATTTTTACACTGATTACAGAAAAAAAGATAAAGAATATGATATAATGAATGAGTATGATTTACTTTTGAATTATGAAGGGAAGAATAAGTTTGATTATCTTCTCCTTACTTCAGCAAAAAAAGGAAAGAGTGAATATTCAAAAGATTTATTGGCAAATGGACTGATTAAAAAGGTTATAGTAGTTGATAGTATAAATATGAACTTCATAGAGTTAAGAAATATAGCTGAGTTTAAGAAGGTAGACTACATAATTCTAAAAGAAGGAACAGAGATTAAACTAGGAATGACTACTGTATATTATTTTGCAGGTAAAGTAAAAATAAAAAATCAAAGTTCAGAATTTGAGATTGAGGTAGATAATTGATGAAAAATATCTATGTGATATATGGAGAAAATTTTGAGGCTATTAATGATTATGAAAAAAATATAGCTAAGAATTATTTGAAAGAGGTAGATGAATTTAATTATATAAAAATTAATATGCAAGAAAATACTCTTGAAACATTAGTATATGAATGTCGTAGTAGCGGTTTATTTGGTAATGAAAAGGTAGTTGTTGCAGAGAATTGTAATTTTTTACTTTCGAAACCTAAAAAAATAAAAGTAGAACATAACATTGATACTTTGAGTAATTATATAGACAATATTAGTAAAGAAGTTGTACTAGTTTTAAAGATAACAGATAAGATTGATAGTAGGAAGAAATTAATAAAGAAAATAAAGGAAGTAGGAGAAGTTAAAGAATTTTCTAATTTTAATGAAAAAGAAATTGCAAGCTATATAGTAAAAACTGTTACTGATTCTAATATGAAGATTTCGAAAGATGATGCTGAATTTTTAGTGAATTATACTCGGTTAGATTTCGCAAATATAAAAAAAGAATTAGAAAAACTGCTCCTTTATTGTGAAGATAAGAGAATTATTACAAGAACAGACATAGAACTATTAGCTACACGCAGTTTAGAATATGATGTTTTTAGTATTACTAATGAACTATTTGGAAAAAATTATTCTAAATTAAGAGAAGTTTATAACTCGTTAGTTCTTAAGAAAGAAGAACCGATATTTTTGCTTTCATTAATTAGTGGACAATTAAGAGTTTATTATAAAGTAAAAGTATTGTTAAATGAACATTACTCCCAAAAAGATATAGCAAAAGAATTAGGTGTTCATCCATATAGAGTGCAATTAGCAGCGCAGGGAATTAGAAATTATAGTGTTGAAAAAATAATGAAAACTCTTATTTTAGCAGCAGATTATGATAAATTATTGAAATCATCTTATATGGATAAGTATATCATATTAGACTTGTTTATTAATAAGCTAATTGAGGAATTAAAATAGTATAATTAAGGAATAAAAACACTACTAAATTCTTTAAAGTAAGAATTGAATGTTAAAAAAGTAATGGAAATAATTAAATAAATGAAAAAAACTACTCGGAAGCCCAAGTAGTTTTTTTATTATTTAGCTAGGTTTGATTTATATCTAGCAGCTGCGTTTTTGTGGATTAAGTTAGTTTTAGCAGCTTTATCGATTTTTTTGTAAGCAAGGTTTACTAACTCTGCAGCGTTAGCAGCACCTTCAGATTTAGCTACTTTAGCTTTTTTAATAGCTGTACGCATTTCAGATTTTTTAGCTGTGTTAGCAGCATTAGTTTTAGCATCTTTTCTTACGCTTAATACTGATGATTTAATGTTTGGCATTCGATTCACCTCCTGGTTCGTATTTTTATTACTAAGAAATATTAATTAATATTCTTAATTACAATGAATTAAGTGTTGTTAGATACAACTACCTCATTTTAACATATTAAAAATGTAAATGCAAGGTGTTTTTATAAATTTTTTTGAGTGGTTTTATTTTTTTTATATTTTTTTGGTTTTTTGTTGACTTACTAGTATAAAGTATGTTAGTATATATGACGTTGATATTTAATTTTACATAGGTAAGGTTATTTGTCTTCTGACTTTATTATAATAAAAGATGTTTGAGAGATCCATCTATAAAAAAAACCTGAAGTACTGGTTTCTCAAATCGGTACTTCTTTCTTTTCTCTTGAACAAGATAAGGAGATATAATGAAAAATAATGCAGTTAAAGTATTAACTATTCAAGCGTTAATAGCAGCTATATATGTGGTGTTAACAGTAGCTATAGCACCATTTTCATACGGTGCAATTCAATTTCGTATAAGTGAATCACTATCTCAATTAGTGGTGTTTAGTAAAAAATATTGGTTCCCTATTACTTTAGGGGTAGCAATTGCTAATATTTTTAGTCCACTTGGAATTGTAGATGTGTTCTTTGGAACTTTAGGAACAGGGTTAGCATTAGCAATCAGTATTTTTGTCTTTAAATTTGTAAAAAACAGAATTGCTAGACACATCGTTAATATTATTATTTATTTAGTTGTTTGTATGCCTATTATTGCATATGAAATTGCTATCTTTAGTGGTGAAAACTCTGCAAGAGTACCATTTGAATTTGAGGCATTTACAGCTATTTACGGATCACTTTTATTATCACAAGTTATCGTGATGGTAATTGGTATAGTTATTACAGAAGCTTTAAATAAAGCTGTAGATTTAAAAAAAGTATTTGAATAATATTCATAAAAAATCGTTAAGAAATTTTCTTAGCGATTTTTTTATTTTAGTATTGACCCTCACGTTGCGTTATGGTATATAATAAATTTATCACTGGTGAAATATTATAAAGTATAGAGGAATTAATATGAGGATAAATGAAGTTGCAAAACTTACAGGAGTGAGTGCAAGAACATTACAATATTATGATGAAATAGGACTATTGATTCCAGAAAAATTAAATAACGGGTATAGAGATTATTCGGATGAGAATTTAGAAAAACTTCAAAAGATACTATTTTATAAATTTTTAAAGTTTAAGTTAAATGATATAAAAAAATTACTAGATGCAGATGACGATAATTTAAAAATACTTGAACTACAACGTGAATTAATTTTAAAAGAAAAAGAGAAGTTTGAAATAATTCTCAATAATATAGAAAAAACAATAAAAACATATAAAGGAGAACAAACAATGACTATAGAAGAAAAATTTAATGGATTTAAAAAAGAAGACTTAAATAAGTATGAAGAACAAGCTATAGAAAAATATGGGAAAGAAACAATCGAAGAATCGAAAAAAAGACAGAGTGGTAAAGAAGATATTGTTGCTGAGAAATTTAATAGTGTTTTTTGTTCAATGGCTGAATATAAACAAGACGGATTTAGTATAGAAGAAAAAGAAGTTCAATCAAAAGTAGAAGATTTATATAACTATATGAATAAGTATGCATTTGATTGCAGTATTGAAGTATTCTCGTATATAGGAAAGGGATATTCTCAAAATCCAGAATTTAAGAATAATATAGATAAATTTGGAGAAGGGGTAGCTGAGTATATCTCTAAAGCTATAGAAATATTTTGTAATGATAGATTAAATAAATAATATTGTAAAAACTATTTTAAAAAGAGTTTGAATTTTTTTTAAAAAAACTATTGACAAAACAAAGTGTTTATATTAAACTAATTAAGTCAGTTGAAAATGTACCGTAGACAGTAGGGGGAGAAATCCTTAATTAACCTACCGAGGACAAAATTCGAAAAGAAACTTATGTGCCTTTTTGTATGTTCTCGCATGCAAGAAGGTTTTTTTAATGGTACTGAAATTGATAAATCTACTTAGGAGGAAGTTCAATGTCAAAAGCTATTGAGAGAAAACAAGAGTTAGTAAATCAAATCGCAGAAGAAATTAAAGCAAGTTCTTCAGTTGTTATTGCTGACTACCGTGGATTAAACGTTGCGGAAGTAACAGAATTACGTAACAACATGCGTAACGAAGGTTTAACTTTTAAAGTTTATAAAAACTCATTAGTTCGTCGTGCGATGGAGCAAGCAGGAATTGAAGGATTAGATGAAGTTCTAACTGGACCAAATGCTTTTGCTTTCTCAACAGACGATGCTGTAGCTCCTGCTAGAGTTTTAAACGATTTCGCTAAAGAACACGAAAACTTAGAACTAAAAGCTGGTGTTATAGAAGGAAAAGTTGCAGATCAAGCTGAAATTAAAGCTATCGCGTCATTACCAAGCCGCGAAGGATTACTTTCAATGTTACTATCTGTATTAACAGCGCCAATGCGCAATACTGCTTTAGCTGTTAAAGCTGTTGCAGACCAAAAAGCTGAACAAGAAGCTTAATAAATAAAAAATATATTAAAATACATAATTTAAAAATCGGAGGAAATTTATAATGACTAAAGAACAAATTTTAGACGCTATCAAAGAAATGTCAGTTTTAGAATTAAACGACTTAGTAAAAGCAATTGAAGAAGAATTCGGAGTAACTGCTGCTGCACCTGTAGCTGTAGTTGGTGGAGCTGCTGCTGGAGCTGCTGAAGAGAAAACTGAATTTGACGTAGTTTTAGCTAGTGCTGGAGAATCAAAAATTAAAGTAATCAAAGTTGTTCGTGAAATCACTGGAGACGGATTAAAAGAAGCTAAAGAAAAAGTTGATGGAGCGCCAGCAACACTTAAAGAAGGAGTTTCTAAAGAAGAAGCTGAAGAAATCAAAGCTAAATTAGAAGAAGTTGGAGCAACTGTAGAAGTTAAATAATTTCTATTCTAAGTAGATAAAAAGATAGATGTAAATAAACAATAATATTCTATTTGAGAATATTTGATACGATGATAATAACAAAAATAGTATATCTCAAGTGTCTAGCTATGGGATATACTATTTTCTTTCATTTTAAGAGGTGTCTTTATTATGGAACATTATTATACAAATAATCCGACGACAAAAAGTCGTGAAAAAATTATTAACTCAACAATAGCGAATGAGAATTTAAAGTTTTATACAGATAACGGAGTATTTTCTAAAGAAAGTGTTGATTTTGGTACTAAAACAATGCTAGAATCTTTCAGCACAGATAAAGAAAATGCTAAAGTAGCGGATATTGGATGTGGCTATGGAGTTATATCTATATTCCTGGCAAAAAAATATCCGACTTTTAGGTTCACTATGGTAGATGTGAACAATAGAGTTTTAGAGTTATCTAAAAAAAATATTGAACTTAACAAAATAGAGAATGAAGTAGAAGTACTAGAAAGTAGTTCCTTTGATAATGTTGAAGGAAACTTTGATATAGTTTTAACAAACCCGCCTATAAGAGCTGGGAAAAAAATCGTACATAAAATAATGACGGACAGTTATGAACACTTAAATGTCAAAGGAGAACTTTGGGTGGTTATACAAAAAAAACAAGGTATGGCTAGTTGTAAAAAATTATTAGAAGAAGTTTTTTCTATGGTGGAAGTTGTAACGAAAAATAAAGGTTATTATATTCTGAAAGCTGTAAAATAATTGACAACTTGCTATGACTATGATAAAATGATATATTGCAAGTAATTCTATTTTCTTTTAGGTAGAATTGCCAAAATTATATAAGTAAGTAAGTAAGAGAAAATGTTTATATTTTCTTTTTAGTTTTTAAGAGAAAAGCTGAGAGGTGACACAGTTGCAAAAAGTTAAATTTGGTAAGCACAGAGAAAGACGTAGCTATGCTAGAATATCAGAGGTAATTGATTTACCGGACTTAATTGAAATTCAAACGTTATCTTATGATAAATTTTTAGAAACTGGTCTAAAAGATGTTTTTAAAGATGTATCGCCGATTGAGGGTAATAATGAAAAATTAAGTTTAGAATTTATCGATTATAAATTAGGGACACCTAAGTATGATGTTGATGAATCAAAAGAACGCGATGCTACATATTCAGCACCTTTAAGAGTGCGAGTACGTTTAATTAATAAAGAACGTGACGAAATTAAAGAACAAGAAGTATTTATGGGTGAATTACCATTGATGACAGAAACTGGTACGTTTATTATCAATGGTGCAGAACGTGTAATTGTATCTCAATTAGTACGTTCACCTTCTGTATATTTTACAGAAGATGATAAATTAAAAGTTAAAAATATTCCAAATGCCTATAAAACAACTGTTATTCCGAACAGAGGAGCTTGGTTGGAATTTGAAAAAGATATTAAAGGGCTAGTTTATGCGCGTATCGACAGAACTAGAAAAATCCCTTTAACAACGCTTATAAGAGCGTTAGGTTTTGAATCTGACGAATCTATTATTAAATTATTCGGAGAAGATACAGAGCTATTAAACACATTAGAAAAAGATGAAAACCTAGATACAGGAACTGCGTTAAAAGTAATTTATGATAAATTACGTCCTGGAGAACCAGCTAACGTAGAAACTGCAAAAGCAACTTTACACGGTAGATTCTTCGATCCAAGAAGATATGACCTTGCTAAAGTAGGACGTTACAAATTAAATAACAAACTTCACGTTGGTGAACGTCTAGAAAACCAAATTCTAGTAGAACCAATCGTTGATACAGAAACAGGAGAAATTTTAGTAGAAAAAGGTACTAAATTAACTCGTGAAATCATTGATGGAATTTATACTGAATTAGGAACTACTGCTAACGTAGTTGAATTTGATATGAATGAAAGTCTTGATGGAAGCGATAGCCTAAAATTACAATTATTCAAAATTGTAAACCAAGTTAAAGTAGGTAACGACTTCAATATCGATGAATTAACTGATGATCAAGTATTACACGTAATTGGTAATGGAGCACCTAATAAAGATGTTCTAACATTAACAATTGCTGATATCGTAGCAAGTATTAACTACTATCTATTATTAATTAGAACTCGTAGAAATAACGATGGATTTGAATTTGAATTAATCGGACGTGTAGATGATATCGACCACCTTGGTAACCGTCGTCTACGTTGTATCGGTGAATTATTACAAAACCAAATTCGTGTAGGTATTTCTCGTATGGAACGTGTTGTGCGTGAACGTATGAGTATTCAAGATACAAATGAAATTACGCCACAACAACTAATTAACGTAAGACCAGTTACAGCAATTATTAAAGAATTCTTTGGAAGTTCTCAACTTTCACAATTCATGGACCAAGTAAATCCATTAAGTGAGCTTACTCACAAGCGTCGTTTATCTGCACTTGGACCTGGTGGTTTAACAAGAGAACGTGCAGGGATGGAAGTACGTGACGTTCACTATTCACATTATGGTCGTATGTGTCCAATTGAAACTCCAGAGGGGCCAAACATCGGTCTTATCAACTCACTTTCTTCATTTGCTCGTATAAATGAATTTGGATTTATTATGACTCCATATAGAAAAGTTGAATTTGATGGAGAAGGACGCCCATATGTAACGAAAAACGTACAATACTTGACAGCTGATCAAGAAGATAAATACGTGGTAGCCCAATCAACTGCTAATGTTGATGAAAAAGGGTACTTCGTAGATGCTGAAGTAGTTTGTCGTTTCAGAGGAGATAACACGGTTAAACCCCGTGAAATGATGAATTTCATGGACGTATCACCTAAACAGGTAGTATCTGCTGCGACTGCATGTATTCCATTCTTAGAGAATGACGATTCAAACCGTGCCCTAATGGGAGCGAACATGCAACGTCAAGCAGTACCTCTAATGATTACTGAAGCGCCATTCGTTGGTACAGGTATGGAGCACCTTGCAGCACGTGACTCAGGAGCTGCGGTTATCGCTAAATACTCAGGTATCGTTGAATACGTAGATGGAGCAAAAATTAAAGTACGTCGTATTGAAACACTAGAAGGTAAAGAGATTAAAGGTGACTTAGATACATACGTAATTCACAAATTCGTACGTTCTAACCACTCTACAGCTTACAACCAAAAACCAATTGTTAAAGTTGGAGATAGAGTAGAACCTAAAGATATCCTTGCGGATGGTCCATCAATGGATAAAGGAGAATTAGCTTTAGGTAAAAACCTTGTAGTAGCATTCGTTAACTGGGATGGTTATAACTATGAGGATGCTGTTATCATGAGTGAGCGTCTTGTAAAAGATGACGTTTATACTTCTATCCACGTAGAAGAATACGAAACAGATGCTCGTGATACTAAATTAGGACCTGAAGAAATTACTCGTGAAATTCCTAACGTAGGTGAAAATGCACTTAGAAACTTAGATGCACGAGGAATTATTAGAATTGGTGCTGAAGTTAAAGATGGAGATATTTTAGTAGGTAAAGTTACACCGAAAGGATTAACTGAACAAACTCCAGAAGAAAAATTATTATATGCTATCTTTGGAGCTAAATCTAAAGAAGTACGTGATACTTCATTACGTGTACCTCACGGTGCTGATGGAGTAGTTGCTGATGTTAAAATCTTTAAACGTGAAGATGGGGCAGAATTACCTAATGGTGTAAACGAACTTGTTCGAGTATTTATCGTTCAAAAACGTAAAATCCGCGTAGGGGATAAAATGGCTGGACGTCATGGTAACAAAGGGGTTATATCGAATATCTTGCCAGAAGAAGATATGCCTTACCTACCAGATGGTACGCCAGTTGACGTAATGTTAAACCCACTTGGGGTTCCATCTCGTATGAACATTGGGCAAGTATTAGAGCTACACTTAGGTATGGCTGCTAAACAATTAGGAATTCACGTTGCTACACCAGTATTCGATGGTGCTAGTGATGAAGATGTATGGTCTACAGTTGCTGAAGCTGGAATGGCTAAAGATGCTAAGACAGTTCTTTATGATGGACGTACAGGTGAACCATTCGACAGCCGTGTATCTGTAGGGGTAATGTACATGATTAAACTTGCACACATGGTTGATGATAAACTTCACGCTCGTTCAATTGGACCATACTCATTAGTAACTCAACAACCACTTGGAGGTAAAGCTCAATTTGGTGGACAAAGATTTGGTGAGATGGAGGTATGGGCACTTGAAGCTTATGGTGCTGCATATACTCTTCAAGAAATCTTAACATACAAATCAGATGATACTAATGGTCGTGTGAAAACTTACGAAGCAATCGTTAAAGGTGAAAATATTCCACGTCCTGGTGTCCCTGAATCATTCCGAGTGCTTATGAAAGAACTTCAAGCCTTAGGTATGGACTTTAGAGTAATGGATAATGATGATAACGAAGTTGACATGGGTGACATTGATTTAGGAGATACTATTGATTTCCATGAGTCACACAATCACAACCACGATGAAGAAAATTCAGAAGAAGCTTCTGAAAAAGTTGAAGCTTCAAATGAAGATGCTGAAGAAGGATATCAAAGTTTGGCTAATTTAATTCTTTCAGATACAGATGAATATGAAGATGTAGAAGAAGATGATAGCGATGAAGAAACTTCAGGATATCAGGCATTGGCAAGTCTTTTAATGTCAGATACAGATGAGTATGATGATGTAGAAGAAGACGATACAGATGAAGAATAATATAAATTTTACAATTAATCACAAAGAACTATTCAAGGCTTTTATACAAAAAAATAAAGGAGGTATGCTCCTTGATAGACGTAAATAATTTTGCATATATGAAAATTAGTTTAGCTTCTCCTGAAAAAATCAGAAGTTGGTCTTATGGAGAGGTTAAAAAACCTGAAACTATTAACTATAGAACTTTAAAACCAGAAAATGATGGACTATTCTGTGAAAGAATTTTTGGTCCAACTAAAGACTGGGAATGTGCTTGTGGAAAGTACAAACGAGTAAGATATAAAAACATTAAATGTGATAAATGTGGAGTTGACGTTACTTTGGCAAAAGTACGTCGTGAAAGAATGGGGCACTTAGAATTAGCTGCCCCAGTCAGCCACATTTGGTATTTTAAAGGTATTCCAAGTAGAATGGGTCTTCTACTTGACCTTAGCCCAAGACAATTAGAAGAGGTAATCTATTTTGCTTCTTACATTGTTATTGATCCAGGTGAAACTGACTTCATGAAAAAACAAATTGTTTCTGAACGTGAAGTACGTGAAGCACGTAGTACATTTGGAGCAAACTCTTTCGTAGCTAAAATGGGAGCTGAAGCAATTCGCGACTTATTAGCTGAGTTAGATATCGAAAAAGAACTTAAAGAACTTAAAAACGAACTTAAAGAATTAAGTGAAAGTAACTATAAATCAGGTCAAAAAGTTGTAAAAATCATCAAACGTGTTGAAGTATTCGAAGCGTTTAAACACTCTGGAAATAAACCAGAATGGATGATTATGACAGTATTACCTGTTATCCCACCTGAATTAAGACCTATGGTTCAATTAGATGGTGGACGATTTGCAACAAGTGACTTAAACGACTTATATAGACGTGTAATTAACCGTAATAACCGTCTGAAAAAACTTATCGAACTTAAAGCACCAGGGTTAATCGTACAAAACGAAAAACGTATGTTACAAGAAGCTGTTGATGCATTAATCGATAATGGACGTCGTGGTCGTCCAGTAACAGGTCCTGGTAATAGAACATTAAAATCATTATCTAATATGTTAAAAGGTAAACACGGTCGTTTCCGTCAAAACTTATTAGGTAAACGTGTTGACTATTCAGGTCGTTCAGTAATCGTAGTTGGTCCAAACCTAAAAATGTATCAATGTGGATTACCTAAAGAAATGGCACTTGAATTATTCAAACCATTCGTAATGCGTGAATTAGTTAAACGTGAATTAGCTAATAATATTAAAAATGCTAAAAACCAAATTGAAAGAATGGAAGATCATGTATGGGATATCTTAGAAGATATTATTCGTGAGCACCCGGTATTACTTAACCGTGCCCCGACTCTTCACAGACTTGGTATCCAAGCATTCGAACCAATCTTAGTAGAAGGACGTGCTATTCGTCTTCACCCTCTTGTTACAACAGCGTTCAACGCTGACTTTGACGGTGACCAAATGGCCGTTCACGTACCATTATCAAAAGAAGCACAAGCAGAAGCGCGTATGCTAATGTTAGCTGCTCAAAACATCCTTAACCCTAAAGATGGTAAACCAGTAGTTACACCATCTCAGGATATGGTATTAGGTAACTACTACCTAACACTTGAAAGACCTGGAGCAGTAGGGGAAGGAATGATTTTCAAAGATGCTGATGAAGCAAGAATTGCTTATCAAAATGGATATATTCACCTACACACTCGTGTTGGTATCGCGGCTAAATCATTTGAAAATCCAACATTCACAGAAGAACAAAATAAAAAATTACTTGTTACTACAATTGGTAAAGTAATATTCAACGATATATTACCAGAAGGATTCCCTTATCTAAATGAACCTACTAAAGACAATTTAGAAGTTGCGACTCCTGATAAATATTTCGTATCGCCATCTGATTTAACAGAAGATGGATTAAAAGCTTTTATAGCAGAAAAAGAAGCTGTAACACCATTCAAAAAAGGATTCTTATCAAAAATTATCTCTGAAATCTTTAATAGATTCCACATTACTGAAACATCTATGATGTTAGATAGAATGAAAGATTTAGGATTCAAATACTCTTCAAGAGCGGGTATTACAGTAGGGGTAAGTGACGTATTCGTTCTACCTAATAAATATGAAATTTTAGCAGACTCACAAGCTAATGTTGATAAAATCACAACATTATATAGACGTGGTCTATTAACTGAAGAAGAAAGATATCAAAACGTTATTGCTCAATGGGCAAAAGCAAAAGATATCATCCAAGATCAACTTATGGACTCTCTTCCAGCGACTAACCCAATTTACATGATGAGTGACTCTGGAGCCCGTGGTAACGCGTCAAACTTTACACAGTTAGCCGGAATGCGTGGTCTGATGGCATCTCCATCAGGACGTATCATGGAAATGCCTGTACGTTCATCATTTAAAGAAGGATTAACAGTATTAGAGTTCTTCATCTCTTCTCACGGTGCGCGTAAAGGTCTTGCCGATACAGCACTTAAAACTGCCGATTCTGGTTACTTAACTCGTCGTCTTGTAGACGTTGCACAGGATGTTATAGTTCGTGAAAACGACTGTGGTACATCACGTGGATTAAGAGTAGCGGCACTTAAAAATGGAACAGATGAAATCGAAAGCTTACAAGAGCGTCTTGAAGGTAGATACAGTAAAGAAACTGTTGTCCACCCAGAGACAGGAAAAGTTATCGTTGAAGATGGCCAATTAATTACATTAGATACAGCTAAAGAAATTGAAGCAGCTGGTATTAAAAGTGTTGTTATCAGATCAGCATTTACATGTAACTCTCGTCACGGAGTTTGTGAAAAATGTTATGGTAAAAACTTAGCTACAGGTGAAAAAGTAGAAGTAGGGGAAGCAGTTGGTACAATTGCTGCTCAATCTATCGGAGAACCTGGTACACAGCTTACAATGCGTACATTCCACACAGGTGGGGTTGCCGGTGCCGATATCACTCAAGGGTTACCTCGTATTCAAGAGTTATTTGAAGCGCGTAATCCTAAAGGTAAGGCATTAATCTCAGAAGTTGATGGAACTGTTACGAAAGTTGAAATCGATAATAATCACGTACGTAGAATTTACGTATTAAGTGAAATCGGTGAAGAAAGAGAATATCAAGACTATGGCGCTAGCCGTATGTTAGTTAAAGAGGACGACAAAGTTAAACGTGGCCAAGCTTTAACAGAAGGTTCTATCGAACCAAAAGAACTATTATCAATTGCAGGATTAGAGGCTGTTCAAAGCTATCTATTAACAGAGGTACAAAAAGTTTACCGTATGCAAGGGGTAGAAATCAGTGATAAACACGTAGAGGTTATGGTCCGCCAAATGTTAAGAAAAGTACGCGTAATCAATGCAGGGGATACTGACTTACTTCCAGGTTCATTAGTTGATATTCATAAATTCACAGATGAAAACAAAAAAATTCTTGAAGCACGTGGAAATATGGCTACAGCTAAACCTGTAATCCTTGGTATCACTAAAGCTTCATTAGAAACAGAAAGTTTCTTATCTGCAGCCTCATTCCAAGAAACAACTCGTGTTCTTACAGACGCAGCTGTTAAAGGAAAAGTTGATAAACTTATGGGACTTAAAGAGAACGTTATTATTGGTAAGCTAATTCCAGCTGGAACTGGTATGCCAAGATATAATGATGTTGATATTAAAGCAGAAAATGAATTAGAATTAGAAGTAGATAACGAATTAAGTAGACCAATCGAAGAAGAATTACACGAAGAATTAGGTTCTATTTAATAAAAATAGATGAAAGTCGATAGGAATATAAAAAAAATGTTATATTCCTATTGACAAATCTATAAAAAGTATGTAAAATAAATAATGTTGAATACAAAAGTAGAAGCACCCGTTTCTCACCTGCCAATATAGATTGTTCAGGTAAATGTAGATGAAATGTAGAATTTTATGCTGGGTGTTTTGCACTCAGTTTTTTTTTAATGCTTTTAGTATTTAATGAATTTATAAATAGGAGGTGCTGATCATTAGTAAAGATACTGCACAAGTAAATGAA
>NZ_CAUSAI010000024.1:0-25813 GCF_963529685.1 uncultured Gemella sp. | reverse complement strand
CTGTTCCTAAATAACGAACTGCAAATGATAATTCAGGAGTTGGACGTAAATCTTCGAATAAGTATGCTTTAACTCCATTACTAGCCATTACCAATGCTGCTAACTTAGCAAATTCTTTTGAGAAAAGACGTGGATCATGAGCAATAGCAATACCTTTTTCTTGTAATCCATTATCAATAATAGTTTGTGCTAATGCTTTTGTAGCACGAGCGATAATAAATCTATTCATTCTGTTAGAACCCATACCTACTTTACCACGTAATCCCGCAGTCCCGAATTCTAATTCTTTATAAAATCTATCTTCTTTTTCTACTTCATCGTCAGCTACATTTTTTAATTGAAGTTTTTCTTCTTCTGTTAAAGCTGAACTATCTAACCATTTTTCATATAATTCTTGATAATTACTCATATCATATTACCTCTTATTTTTTATTTTTTAGGCTAAACCTAAAGCAATTTCCATCATTTTTGTAAATGCTGTTTGTCTTTCTTCTGGTGTAGTTTCTTCCCCTGTTACTAGTGAATCGCTCACTGTCAATATTGTTAGAGCATTAACTCCCGCAGCTGTTGCATTAGCATATAATGCTGTACTTTCCATTTCAACTGCTAAAACTCCCATTTTAATCCAATTTTCCATAGCTTTTTCGTCTGCATTATAGAAAATTTCACTACATAAGATATTTCCTACGTGTACTGCTTGCCCCATTTCTTGAGCTCTGTTGTATGCTTTTAATAACAAATCAAACGAAGCTGTTAAACTGTAGTTCCCTGGAATATTATATTGGTGCATGTAGTTAGAATTTGTTGATGAACCCATCCCTAAAATTACATCGTATAATTTCACTTCTGGTTGTAAAGCTCCACAAGTTCCTATTCTAATTAAGTTTTTAACTCCAAAAGTGTGAATTAATTCATAAGAATAAATGCCGATACTAGCTGGTCCCATACCTGTTCCCATTACAGAAATCTTTTTACCTTTATATGTTCCAGTATATCCAAGCATACCACGCACTTCGTTAAAACATACTGCATCTTCTAAAAATGTTTCTGCAATAAATTTTGCTCTAAGTGGATCCCCTGGCAATAGAATTGTTTCTGCAATTTCTACTCCATTAGGCTTAATATGTGGTGTTTGTTTGTGTGACATCAAATAGTCCCCCTGTAAATATATTAATAACTTTATTATACCTTTTTTTCTCTTCTTAAACAAGAGATATTAAAAAAATAATTATCTTTATTTTTTAATAAATATTCTGACAACAAAGAGTTTTCTTTAATGATTTTTCATAGACTTTAATATTAACACTCTGTTTTCTATATATTTTTTCACTTTTAAAAATAAAAAAATATCAAATCATTTAATTTTAAAATTAATACTTGTTTTCATCGTTTCCTTGTGACTTAATAATAATATCTTGTAATTACAAATTATTTTTATTGAAAAATAATTATATAAAACTTGAATATTAATAGTATTTTAATTCATTTTGGTATATAATTAATGTTATAAATAAAATAAATTAGAAAGAGGTTTTTTTATGTTACAATTAGCTGTCTTTTTACCAGTAATTGCGATGTTTTTTGTTCCTTTCTTAAGGAAAAACTTTAAAAACATACACACTGGGAAATTTGTTATAATTGTTCCATTAATCCTGTTTGGATATTTTGTTTCAAATATTAAGAATATCTATTCCGGAGGAACAATTTATAAAAAACTAGCATTTGTTTCTAATGCGGGACTTGATATAAATCTACATTTAGATGGTCTATCACTCCTTTTCGCTTTACTAATTACAGGAATTGGTACTTTGGTTATCTTGTATTCTTGTTACTATATGAGTATTACTGATGAAAAATTACACAAATTTTACATATTCTTACTAATATTTATGTCGGCTATGTTGGGTGTAGTTTTATCTGATAATATGCTTAGTATGTATATGTTCTGGGAAATGACTTCTGTATCTTCGTTTCTTCTAATTAGTTATTGGCACGAAAACGATGCTTCAAGAAAAGGAGCCTTAAAATCATTAATCATTACTGTTTCTGGTGGAGTATTGATGTTAGCAGGAATTTTTGTTTTAAATAACATTACTGGTAGCTTTAATATTAGTGAAATAATAGAATTCACAAAAAATCACGGATATAACAGTAAATATCTAATTGCGATGATTTTAATAATATTTGGTGCATTTACTAAGTCTGCTCAATTTCCATTCCATATTTGGTTACCTGATGCAATGGCTGCTCCAACACCAATCAGTAGTTATTTACACTCAGCAACAATGGTTAAAGCTGGTATCTACTTACTGCTTCGAATTGGTATTATTTTCTCATTCTCAACTACATTCGGTAATATTTTAATTATCTTTGGAACTATAACCATGCTAATAGGCTCTATATCAGCAATATTCTTAAAAGATTTAAAAGGAATCTTAGCTTATTCTACAATAAGTCAACTTGGTATGATGACTCTTATGATTGGTATTGCAAACCTTGGGTTATATAATGATAATCACTATGTTTATACATTTGCATTTTATGCTGTTTGCTTCCATATTATAAACCATGCCGCATTTAAAGCGTGTTTATTTATGATTACTGGAATTATCGATCATTCATTCCACAGCAGAGATATTAAAAAATTACGTGGAATAAAAAAATTCATGCCGCTAAGTTTTATACTTAGTGTTATAGCTGGATTCTCAATGGCTGGAATTCCACCTTTAAGCGGATTCTATTCTAAAGAGTATTTCTTAACAGTAGTCTATGGGTTAACGCAATCTAGTATGCTATACATGGTTATTGTAATAGCTGTTGTTATCGGTGCTCTAGGAACGGCAATTTATTCATTAATACTTGCATTTAAACCTTTCTTAGGTACATTCAACGATAACATACTTGGAGAGAAAAAACTGCATCTTCCTAGTAATGGAATTTTCATCTCACCAATTATACTTGTAGTATTTGTTATAATTAATACTTTCATTAAAGACTTCATTGTCATTCCAGCACAACAAGCTGCTTTAGCTGTGAAAATTACAAATAATGAAGTAATAACACACGTTCATCATGGCAGTTTCTTATCAAGCGAGCTACTTACATCAATTTTTGTAATAATTGCAAGTTTTGGAATATACAAAGTATTTGCCAGTGAAAATGGTATTTATTCACTAAATCCAACTATTGTTTCTATTCATGGAGCATACGATAATGGTGGTATTTTATTACATAAAATTAGTGGATTCTTGCACGATGTATTTATTACTAATCAACTTAGAAGAAATATGAGTTATATATTCTTAGTTTTATCTGCAACTATTATTGGTGGATACTTCGCAATAGGAAGACCGATGTTAATTAATAATTTTTCTACAATTCATTATATGAATATTTTCATTGGTATATGTATCCTGATTTGCTGTGTTGCCCTTACAACTGTGTATAATCGCTTAGTTCTTATTATCTTATCTTCTGGAATTGGATTTATGATGACTGCATTATATGTAACATTTAGAGCACCAGACTTAGCAATGACTCAATTTGTTATTGAATCAATTTCTACTATTATATTCTTAATTGCATTTATCCTATTAACTGATAAAACAAAACAAGTAGAAAAATATCAATTTAAACTTACAAATGCAATAATTGCTGCATTAACTGGTATTAGTTTTACTATTATTGGGTTAGTATCCTATGCATACAAAAATCCATCAGAAATCAGCCAATTTTACTTTGACAATGTAGTCGATTCTGGTGGTGGTAATATAGTTAATGTTATTATCGTTGACTTTAGGGGATTTGATACCTTATTTGAAATCACGGTTATGACAATGGTAGCATTGATAATTTATGCAATGTTCAAAATTATTAAAAGAGGAGGACCAAAAGATGAAAACTAATGATGTAATCTTAAAATCATTATCTGCAATTATTTCAGGATGTATTTTCCTACTTTCACTTAGTTTGTACTTTGGTGGTCACTTCCTTCCTGGTGGTGGTTTCGTTGGTGGACTTCTTTGTACAATGGCATTAGCCCTAGCAATGTTTACTTATGGAATTGATAAAGTTACAAAACTTCTTCCTATCAATTACGTTTATGTTACTGCTATTGGACTACTTTTCTCTATAGGAACTGCATTTAGCGGTGTTGTCGTTGGAAAAAATTTCTTCAAACACCACTTCACGCACATTCACGTTCCTATCATGGGTGAAATGGAATTACACACAGCCGCAATATTTGACCTAGGTGTCTATTTTGTAGTTGTCGGAGTACTAATGTCAGTTATTTTGGCTTTCGGAAAGGATGGTAAATAATGGAATTTTATATGATTATCTTATGTGGTATTCTTGTTGGATTTGGTGTTTACCTTATGCTTTCAAAGAGTATGATGCGAATTATTATTGGAGTTGGTCTTTTTGGACATGCTGCCAACTTAATAATTTTAATCGCAGGAGGTTTATATGACGGTGATATACCTATTATTTCTGAGCTAGGAAAAAATTATATAGACCCTATCCCTGCAGCACTTATACTTACTGCTATCGTAATCGGATTCGCAGTAACTTGTTTATTAATTTCAATTTATATAGCTAACTACAAACTAAAAGGAAGCGATAATGTAATTGATCTTGAAGATGTAGATAATATGAAGGAGGAGAGAACAAATGCATAGTAATTTACCTGTTATACCAATTTTTATACCCCTTCTATTCGCTGCAATCACAGTATTATTTAGAAAAAGAATAGCAATGCAACGTTTATTAACTACATTAGCTACTCTACTGGTGTTAGCATTTTCTATCTACAATATTTATTTAGTTGATAAGCATAAAATACTAATACTAGAAATGGGGAACTGGGCTAGTCCATTCGGTATTACTTTAACCCTAGATGGATTAAATAGTGTCTTAGTTACTACATCATCTATCGTATTTCTGGCAACCTTAATATATTCATTTAAAACAATTGACAAAGTACGTGAACTTAGCTTCTTCTATCCAGGTTTCTTATTAATCATGGTAGGAATTAACGGAGCCTTCACAACAGGTGATATTTTTAACTTATTTGTTTTCTATGAAATATTACTTATGTCATCATACTTACTACTACTAGTAGGTATTAATAAAGAACAACTTAAATCTTCAATAAGTTATGTACTAATGAATGTGTTTGCTGGTAGTTTATTTGTTATTAGCATTGGATATCTTTACACAATTGTTGGTAGTTTAAATATGGCATACATCTCACAAACAATCTCATCAATGTCAGATCGACGCGGATTATATCTTGTTGGAGCTGTAATGATATTTGTGTTCTGTATGAAAGGTGCTTTATTCCCTCTATTCACATGGATGAATAGATCATATGCAGCACCTCCAATAGCAATCTCAATAATATTTGGAGCATTGCTTACTAAAGTTGGACTATACTCAATAATTAGAACATATGGATTGTTCTATTATGAGTCAAGTTTTATTAAATCATATATATTAATACTTGGAGCAATTTCTATAGTAGCAGGTTGTATCGGTGCAATCTATCAAAAAGATTTAAAACAAATAGTAATCTTCAATATAGTAATCTCACTAGGCGTTATGGTGTGTGGAACTGCTACATTAAACACTTTTGGTGTTAAAGGAGCTTTATTCTATGCAGTTAATGATATACTTCTAAAAGCTGCTCTATTTATCATAGTTGGATTAATCATCTATGTTAGTGGTGTTAAATATGTTCAAAAATGTGGTTTAATAAATAGATATCCTCTCCTTGGTTGGACATACTTTATAGTAGTTTTATCATTAGCTGGAGTTCCACCATTTAGTGGTTTCTATGGTAAAGCACTTATTATTAAAGGTTTAATTATAAACAATAATACCTTTATAGCTGTACTAGTAGCTTTATCAGGATTGGTAGTTTTCTACTCTCTAATTAAAGTATTTTTAAATGTATTTTACGATAATATTAATAAGAACCTAATTCTAAAACCACTTCCTAAAGGCGTACAAATTCCTCTTATTGTTATCGTTGCTATTGCGCTTATTATAGGAGTTAGCACTAATCTATTAGATGATTTCTTCGATAAAGGGATACAAATGGTATTAAATCCTCAACACTATATTGATTTAGTACTTAAGAAAGGAGCATAATTATGGCACTACAATTTTTAATTAATATATTAGTTGGCGTAATATGGACGTTCTTTTCAGGTAACTACAACTCTGAGTATTTCGCTGTAGGTTTCTTTTGGGGAATGGTTCTCCTATTCATATTCAGAAATACCTTCGCAAAAAATATCCTTGGAGAACAACTTTATTACATCTATGTCTATAAATGGATAAAATTAATCTTAATGTTTTTAATCGAATTATTAAAAGCTGATATAAACGTACTAAAATTGATGTTTAAAAAAGATCTCGATGTAAATCCTGTTATTTTTGAATATCCTTTAGAAGTGAAAAAAAATTGGCAAATCACACTACTTGCTAATATGATTACATTAACACCAGGTACGCTAACAGTAAACGTCGGACATGATAATAAAGTGCTTCACATTCACTGCTTAGACACTGATGATATTGCAGGTGAAATTGAAGGTATAAAAAATAGTTTTGAAAAAGCAATACTGGAGGTTGATTTAGATGGATAAGATATTAGAATACTCTATTATACTAGGTATTTTTGCAAGTATAGCTATGATATGCTTCTTACTATTATATATTGTAAAAAAACCTAGCATATTCGATAAATTAATAGCAAGTGACCTTCTTGCTATGCCTCTTATTTGTTTGATAGTTTTAGTAAGTATGTATTTTAAAACTTTTTCATACATTTCTCTAATACTTATCATAACAATTATATGTTTAGTCGGAACTATTGTTACCGCTAGATTCTTAGCTAAAAAGGAGGTATTTAGCGATGATACTAAATAACATTTTAGACATTATTATTATACTTCTAATTTTAGCCTCAATTGTTGCTATGTTAGCTACTGTGATTGGATTCATAAGATTACCAGATGAAATGACAAAAATTCATGCCGCTGGTGTTACAGGCTCTTTCGCTGTCGAATTAGTTCTTATTGCTGGATTTGTTTATTTCTATAGATACTTACATGTATTCGAGTTTAAATTTTTCTTAGCTATTGCATTTTTATTCTTAGCAGCACCTGTATCTGCACATATGATTTCAATAAGTGCTATTATATATAATAAACACGTATATTCAAAAAATAATAAAGACGAAGCTAAAAAAGTTTTAGATGATATAGCAAAACTCAATGAATAAACTCTAATATAGTTTCAAAAACCACTGTTACAATATTTGTTTCAGTGGTTTATTGATATCTAAATTTGCCTTATAGAAACTTTTTAGATATCTAATAAACTTTGCAGTGATTAATCGTCAAAATCGATTTCTTTTGTTACTTCATTCTTATATAACAAACTTTTAAACATTTTACTATTAATAAACTACTATTCTAAAATTTAATTATCAATTTTTTCTAATCTCATATACAACTATAAATATTCTTATCCACTCTTCTTATACATTATCTTATAGAATTATTATAATTTTAAATATCTAGAATTTCACAATTTACTACCTGTAAAAAGAGACAATACAACCCTAAACCTTGACATATTTCGTTTTATATAGTAATATTCATATAGATTATAAAACAAGGAGTCATTTTTTTATGAGAAAATATTTTGGAACTGACGGTATTCGTGGTATCGCAGGAGAATCACTTACAGCCGATTTGAGTTTTAAAGTAGGTAAAGCTCTTGGTAAATTACTTACTGAAAAAAAAGAACATCCAAAGGTAATAATAGGTAGAGATACAAGAATTTCATGTGACATGCTTGAACAAGCATTAGCTGCAGGACTTACTAGTACAGGTGTCAATGTGATGACAGTCGGTACTATTCCTACTCCTGCTATAGCTTATTTAACAAAAACAATTGAGACAGACAGTGGAATTATGATTTCTGCTTCTCACAATCCTTATCAAGATAATGGGATCAAAATATTCGGTCCAGATGGGTTCAAACTTACAGATGAACAAGAATTACACATTGAACAACTTATCGACAACTCTGACAAAATTAAAAACGCTAGTTTTGATAAAATAGGCAAGCTATATAGTGGAAGCGAACTTAGTCAAAAATATATACAACATATAAAACAATCTATTTCAGGAGATTTATCAGGCATAAAAATCGCTCTAGATTGTGCCAACGGAGCTACTACTGGAATTGCTCCATTTATTTTCGGAGATTTAGAAGCTGATATAGAAACTATAGGTTGTCAACCAAACGGGGTAAACATTAACGATAATGTTGGCTCTACTAAAATTAATACTATTGCAGAATTCGTAAAAGAAAATAATGTAGATATGGGATTTGCTTTTGACGGAGACGGTGATAGAGTCCTTGCTGTCGATTCTAAAGGAAACGTCGTAGATGGTGATAAAATCATGTTTATCTTAGCAAAACACCTTAAAGATCAAGGTGAATTAAAAGATAACATGGTTGTATCTACAGTGATGAGTAATATCGGTTTCTACAAAGCAATAGAAGAAAACGGACTGCAATCAGTTAAAACTGCAGTTGGGGATAGATACGTTGTAGAAGAAATGAGAAACAACTCATACTCACTTGGTGGAGAACAATCTGGTCATATCATTCTTATGAATTATGCAACTACTGGTGATGGTATTCTTACAGCTGTTAAATTAGCCGATATCATTAAAAAATCGGGTAAATCATTAGAAGAATTAGCCAATGAAGTAAGTATTTACCCTCAAAAACTAGTAAACATCAAAGTAGTAGATAAAAAAACTGCTATGGAAGACGAAGAAGTACTATCAGAATGTACTAAGGTTGAAAAAGAACTAGAAGGAAACGGGCGTATTCTATTACGTGCCTCTGGAACTGAAAATCTTATTCGTGTAATGGTTGAAGCTAGTAGTGATGAACTTACTGACAAATATTGTGAACAAGTAGCAGCTATTGTACGAAAAAAATATGAAGTAAAATAATGATTACAAAAGAAGTTAGTCGTGATTAGCAACTAACTTCTTTTTATTTTTCAATTTCTAAAGTATATAATTATAAATTTCAAATCCCATTTTAGATTATAACAAATGAAAAAATATAGCTTATCGTTGATTATGTAATCTTAAACATTTTTTTATATCTTATTATGGTTTACTAATAATTTTAAACTTAATATTATATTAATTTTTTTTAATACGTAAACAATACTCATTAAATATATATATATCCACAATATTTTTACATCTTTACAGTAATTTTTGACTAGATAAATTTTACTGTAATACTAGTATTAATTGTAGTTTAACTATAAAAAGGCTCTGTGTTATTGTGAAAAATTTAATCTTTTTATACAAATAGACTTTTATTAATATTTTACCAAAAAAATATGAGAATTTTTTTAAGGAAATTTTATTTTCCTATTGTTTTTTGTATATACTTCTGTTATACTTATAGGTGAAGTAATTATTATATTACTTCAATATGTTCTTTTATTATAAGTCTCCCTAGCTTATAATAAAGACTTTTCATATTTACTCCCTTATTTCTACCTTACAATATTTTTTGTAAGGTAGGTTTTTTTATTTTTATGAATTTTCATTTTTTTTACTAATTATTACTGTTTTTCTATATTTTCTTAGATTACCTCACGTTTTTTTTCTGAATACAACAAAATTTACTTGACTTATTTTCTTTCCTGAGGTAAACTTTAATGTATAAACACAAAATAAAATAAGAAGGGACAAGCAAGTATGATAAAGATAGAAAATTTAAATGTTACTTATAATCAGTCTCCTGCCCTTTCTAATATTAATTTAGAAATTAAAGGACCTGGCATTACAGGTATAATAGGGCCTAACGGAGCTGGTAAATCTACCTTAATAAAAGCCGTTTTGAATATAATACCCTCAACTGGTATTTCAAAAATTGATGACAAGATTGCAAAAGAAAATCTTGACAATGTTGCTTATGTCGAGCAAAAAATAAATATTGACTACAACTTTCCAATTAAAGTAAGAGAATGTGTTTCTCTTGGCTTATATTCTAAGATTGGAATACTAAAAAAATTAAAAAAATCTGATTGGCAAAAAGTTGACGACGCTTTAAAGTTAGTTGGTCTAGAGAAATTCTCTAATAGACAAATTAGTGAACTATCTGGTGGACAGTTCCAACGTGTATTAATAGCTCGTTGTCTTGTACAAGACGCTAAATATATATTCTTAGATGAACCTTTCGTTGGTATAGATTCAGTAAGTGAAGAAATAATTATGGAAACTTTAAGAGATCTACGTGATAAAGGACATACTATATTAATTGTCCATCATGATTTAAGAAAAGTTCATTCTTATTTTGATAGTGTTCTATTACTTAATAAAGAAGTTATTGCTTTTGGTGATACTGAATCAACTTTCACAAGAACTAATCTAACTACAGCTTATGGCACTGACTTATTCTTTACTGGAGGTGAGAATAATGATTAAAGAGTTTATTGATGGACTTCATAGTTTTCATTTCTTACAAAACGCACTTATTACTGCCATTGTTATTGGTATAGTCGCAGGTGCTGTAGGATGCTTTATAGTGCTTAGAGGTATGTCCCTTATGGGAGATGCGATTTCACACGCAGTTCTTCCAGGAGTAGCTCTATCATTCATTTTAGGAATTGACTTCTTTATAGGTGCGATTGTATTTGGACTAATGGCATCAATCATTATTACTTTTATCAAAGGTAATTCTATTATTAAGAGTGATACAGCTATTGGTATTACATTCAGTTCATTCTTAGCGTTAGGAGTTATTCTTATTGGTGTTGCGAAGAGTTCTACCGATTTATTCCACATCTTATTCGGTAATATATTAGCAGTACAAGATATCGATATGTACATTACAATTGGAGTTGCTATTTTCGTATTACTTGTAATAAAACTATTCTACAAAGAATTATTACTAACTTCATTTGATGAATTATTAGCTAAAGCAATGGGAATGAGAGTTAACTTTTATCACTATCTACTAATGATATTATTAACTCTAGTATCTGTTACAGCAATGCAAAGTGTTGGAACAATTCTGATTGTAGCTATGCTAATCACACCTGCTGCTACTGCATATCTATATGCTAACAGCCTAAAAACAATGATATTTTTATCATCTACAATCGGTGCATCTTGCTCAGTACTTGGATTGTTTATTGGATACTCATTCAATATTGCAGCTGGATCTAGTATCGTATTAACATCTGCTATTGTTTTTGCAATAAGTTTCTTTATTGCTCCAAAACAACGCTTTGTTAAACATAAAAAATAATATAATTTTGGTAATAATATACAAATAATAAAGTAGTATTAATCTAATTAAATATAAATAACCCCTTTAAATAAACTCATTAAAAAATAAAATACTTCCAAAATGAGTTTATTTAGAGGAGTTATTATGGGGTTTTAATTGATAATGATTATTATTAGTTATGTAAATCTATTTTATTTTTGTTTTTACAAATAAATAATAAAGGAGGCCTATAATATGAAAAAATTAGGTTTTAAAAAATTAAGTTTCCTAGCGCTTATTTTTACTCTAGCCGTTGGACTATTTGCTTGTTCTAGCGCTAAACAAGATTCAAATTCTAACGAAGCTACAAAATTAAAAGTTGTAGCAACTAACTCTATTATCGCCGATATTACAAAAAATATCGCTGGTGATAAAATTGATTTACACAGTATCGTTCCAGTTGGTCAAGATCCACATGAATACGAACCGCTTCCTGATGATGTTAAGAAAACATCACAAGCTAATCTTATCTTCTACAACGGTATTAACTTAGAAACTGGTGGTAACGCTTGGTTTACAAAATTAGTTCAAAATGCTAAAAAAGAAGAAAATAAAGATTACTACGCTGTTAGTGAAGGTGTTGATGTAATTTATCTTGAAGGTCAAAATGAAAAAGGTAAAGAAGATCCACACGCTTGGTTAAATCTTGAAAATGGTATGATCTACGCTAAAAACATTGCTAAGCAATTAGAGGCTAAAGATCCTAAGAATAAAGATTTCTACGAAGCTAACCTTAAAACTTACCTAGAAAAACTTTCTAAATTAGATAAAGAAGCTAAAGAGAAATTCAACAACATTCCTAAGGAGAAAAAAACAATCGTAACTAGTGAAGGATGCTTCAAATACTTCTCTAAAGCATACAATGTACCTTCAGCTTATATTTGGGAAATCAATACTGAAGAAGAAGGAACTCCAGATCAAATCAAAACTCTAGTTGAAAAATTACGTAAAACTAAAGTACCTTCTCTATTCGTAGAAAGTAGTGTTGACGAGCGTCCAATGCAAACAGTATCAAAAGATACTAACATTCCAATCTTCGAAAAAATCTTCACTGATTCTATCGCTGAACCAGGACAAAACGGAGATAGCTACTACAACATGATGAAATGGAACTTAGATAAAATTGCTGAAGGATTAGCTAAATAACTACTCCTAAAACAACTCCTAAAACAACTCCTAAAACAACTCCCTGTATAAATATACAAGGAGTTGTTATTTTTATTCCATCATAATTTTTTTAACATTTAAACCTTTTATCTTATTACTATAGTATAAAACAAAGATTTCATATATTAATACAAATGCTATAAAACTACCAATTACTGAAATTAAATCAAAGTTATATGTTGTTTCGCTATCTAATTTTTTAGATAAAACTTTTAGTAATGTTCTTATTAAAAAATACTGATAAACTGTTCCTACAACAAAACCTATGTATGCTACTACTCTATAACCTGATAATACTATTTTTGAACATTCACTTTTTGAAAAACCCATAATATTTAAAATAGATATATTTTTTATATTACTATTAGCAATCACTTCTAATGAAATTAATAATATAGATAACGATAATATCACACCTATTATCATCATCATAATTCTTATTGTTCCATCAACAAAATCTCTCATACCAAATGCCATTTGAATCATTGAAGAAAATGATAATGCAGCAAAAATAACAAAGAATAATAGGGTTTTATTACTAAATAATACTGTTGCTCTTAATTCTTTAAAAAAGTTTTTATATTGTCTAAATCTTCTTTTTCTAATTTTTTTATTTGTTGAATTAATTTGTTTAAGTAAGTTGATCGTTGGTACATTTAAATTAAACAGTACATAAACAATTGATATTACTAAAAACAATAGTGATGGTAATATAACCATTATTAATAAAAGTTGAGGATGAAAGTTTATTGTAAGTTCAGATAATATATTATCTGTATTTCTACTCTCATAAAATTTCGGCATAAACAAATGTGAACTACCATAACCTAATAATGAACCAAAAAATACTAAAAATCCAAAAATAGAAAACTTAGATGCTATAAAGTTATTACTATAACCTTGAGCTTTTAATATTCCAATTTTATGTTTAGAATCATCAATAAATTGTTTTATATAGAATATTAACATTACAGCTGCACTTATTGATAAGACAGTTCCTGTTATAATAACTACAAATTTAGAAACAATAAGCTGAGCATCATAAAACTTTTTCTGCATTATATTAAATCCCGTAATATCTAGGCCTTTCAAATCTAAATATAAGTTAGAAAAAAGTGTAGTTATAAATACCGCACAAAAACTTACTATCACTACTGCAATTGCTTTTCTTAAATCTTTTAACTGAACTATCATATAATTACCACCCTATCTCTTCTACAGATTTAGGTTTATGGTTTTCTACAATTGAAGTTACTCTACCACTACCTACATGAATTATCTTATTTGCAAGTTCAGCAATATTCTCATTATGAGTTACCATTATCATTGTAAAGTTTGATTTATCTTTTAGTTTTAATAAGTACTCTAATATTTTTCTTCCAGTTTCCTCATCTAAAGCTCCTGTTGGTTCATCTAAAAATAGTACAGTTGGCTTCTTAGCTAATGCTCTCGCAATTGAAACACGCTGTTGCTCTCCTCCAGATAACTCATTAGGATATTTACTTAATTTATCTTCTAAACCTAATTCCTTTATAATATCAACATACTCTTTATTATTTGCTAAATTAGCTCCTACTTTAACATTTTGTTCTACTGTTAAATTATTTAATAAATAATATTGTTGGAAAACAAATCCTATTTTATCTTTACGAAACTTTGTTAATTGTTTTTCTGAGTAATCACTTATAGACTCATTATCATATACAACTTCTCCTGAATCTGACTTTTCTAAACCAGATAAAATATTTAATAATGTAGATTTTCCTGAACCTGAAGCCCCAAGTATAACAACAAATTCATTTTTATCAATTTTTAAATCTATTCCCCTTAAAACTTCTTGATCATTATATTTTTTCTTAATATTTTTTGCTGTAATCATTTAATCAATCTCCTTTAAATATTGTACTATTAAACTTTTAGCTACTTCTGTCATGTACTCAATAATTTCAGGCAGTGTAAAATTATATATTCCCGTAACTGTTAATGTTGCAATGCCATGACTATATATAAATAAGTGCTCATAAAATTTTTTTGCATTTTCTATTGAAATTTTATACTCTTCATCTATAGACTCAATTACTGATTTATATTCGTAGTCTCGCATTGGAAGAAAATCTTTAAAACTTTCTACTTCTATTCCTTTTTTCATAAATAACCATTGAAATAATTTAGGTTCATTTTTTGAAAATAATATATACTCTACTCCTAATCGTTTAAATGGACTATCATCTTTTAAAGCTAAATTAACTTTTTCTGAAAAAATATTTTCTGCAACAAACTTTGCTTCATCTTCTAAATTTTTCATATTAGAGAACAAACTAAATATTACTTTAGTAGATGACTCCAATTTTTTAGCTAACTCTCTTGCAGTTAATGCTTCTATTCCATTTTCTCTTATAAAGTCTATAGTTACAGTCAAGACCTCTTCTTTAGTAAATTTAAATTTTGGTGCCATATTCAAACCTCCATCGATGGGTAACACTTGTTTCTTATTGTAAATTATTTTGTATGAAATGTCAACAGAAAAATTATTGAATTATTACATGAAATCATATACAATAAAAGTAGAATAAAATTAGGAGTCATTTATGAATATAATTAGAAATTTACCTACACCAATTGCAGGTTTAGCATTAGGTTC
Source organism: uncultured Gemella sp. (assembly GCF_963529685.1). GTDB lineage: Bacteria > Bacillota > Bacilli > Staphylococcales > Gemellaceae > Gemella. The sequence continues at coordinate 10,614 of NZ_CAUSAI010000024.1, read as the reverse complement.
TGTTGCATTAGGAAATTTATTACAACCATATTCCTCTTCATTACAGTTATTATTTAATCTATTATCTTTGATAATAATTGCACTTTTAACTATTAAATTTGTGTTAGGATTTGACAAATTAAAAAAAGAAATGGAAAATCCAGTTATAGCGACAGTGCTGGCAACATACCCTATGAGCATTATGCTACTTGCTTCGTTTTCAAAAAAATATATCGGGCTATTGAGTATGCCAGTATGGATAATTGGAATCTTTCTAGATTTTTGTGTTGTTTGCTATGCAATTTATAATTTTATAATAAAAGAAAGACATATAAGTAAAATCTATCCAACTTGGTTTATTACCTTTGTTGGACCAGCTGTTGTGACAGTAACAGCAATAAATTACAACTTAGAAATACTGGGATTAATTTACTTCTACTTTTCTTATATTAACTATTTAGTATTATTACCTTTTGTTCTTTATAGAGTCTATAAATACAAACATTATAAAGATGGAGATTATCCTACTATTACTGTATTTTCAGCACCTGGTGGACTATTACTAGCTAGTTATATGATTGGAGTAACGCAAAAAAGTAATATAATCTTAGCAATATTAATACCACTTACAATATTATTGTTTATATTTGTCTTAATTCAATTACCATATCTGCTAAAAAGAAAATTCTACCCTAGCTTTTCAGCTTTTACCTTCCCATTGGTAATCTGCGCGATATCTTTTCAAAAAACCGGGGTTTATTATCAACTAGCTGAATTTTCTATTCTAAATATTTTAATTCATCTAAGTGAATTGCTGGCAATAATTATTGTAATTTATGTATGGTATGGCTTTATTAAAAATTTATCATATAAATAATTTAGCTGCTTTTTATAAAATATTTAAGGAGACCATTTATATGAGTAGAAAAAAATACATTATCATTATATTATTATTTACTATTCCTATAATCCCTATCTGTATATACATAGATAATACTAAATTTGAACATATAGGAACTATACTAATTCGCTGTCTATGCTCTTTTGTCTGCTTTTTTACATCTTATCTACTTATATATAAAAAAAGCTATAATATCCTCGCTGGCATGACTGAAGAAGAATATACAAGAATAGAAAAAATACCTAAAGAAAAAGAAAAAATGGAAAAAATCTCTAAAAGAGTTGGTTACATATTTGCTTTTATAGGTATTCTATTATTATTATTTACTATTTATTTTATATGATTGAAAAGGGAACTGACCCAAAAATATAAAGAAAACCAAGAAAAGATTGATAAAATTTCTTTCCTTGGTTTTTGACATAATTTTTGAACAAAATATAGAAAAAGAAAATATACACTCTTTGTCCAATACGATTAATTTTGAAAATAGGGAATATTATCGTACCTATAAGTTTCCCAGAAATTTTTATATCTAATTTTATATTAACGTTTACCACTTAATTTTTCACTTTTTATAACCCATTCTCCTGCTTTTGTTGATCCCTTACGTTCTAATATACCACCTCTTCTATACTTACTTATGTGATATTTAGCCCCATCATAAGTTAATCCCAATTCAACAGCTATTTCCTTTATAGTAATTCGTGGTTTTCTTCTAATTATCTCTAAAATTCTACTTTGCTGAGTAGTTTCTTGGGTAGTTTCTTGGGTAGTTTCTTGGGTAGTTTCTTGGGTATTATCCTGAGTACTTTCTATAAATTCTTCATTAATTTTTATTATTACATTCGTATAGTCATCATCTTTATTTTCCTGCACATATTCTAAAGAAGGAGATGAATTAGCCCTTAAGGCCTCTTTGGCGCGCCTTACTCCTGAACCATAAGACTCTATCAAATTTAACGAATAAAACATATCTTTCAGTTCAACACTAATATACTGCCTATTATCAAAACTAACCTTAGAATTCAATGAATCTATAGTCACGGGAGGCAACGGTCGATTATGGTTAATAATGGAAATATAATTATTATAAATATACACACCTATATATTCTTGCGATTCATAATCCTTATGAACTATTGCATTTATTATTAATTCTTCAAATGTAGCAAGTGGATAATTATATTTAATATTGTGTTCAATTTCACTTTCTTCCCTGATTGTATATGTTCTCATAATGTTATCTTTAAAATAATCAATTACTCTCTTCGCTTGTTGCCAAATCGGTCCAGTAAAATCCTTAGCTTCCATTTTATCTGTTTTAGAAACTTCTCTTATTACCTTTACATATGCCCCAGGTATAAACTTCCTAGGTTCATCACAAAACATAAGGACAGCAAAATTTTTAACTCTAAATCTATCTAATTCAGTTTTACTAATTAAACCCAAACTTTTAGCCATTTCTAGTTTCCCTTGTTCTTTTATGTCATCTTTTGATTCTGTTTGGACAAGATATTCCCTCATGTATTCATAGTTTAAATCATCCAACGTAGCCGTATTATTTAACGCACTTGAAAATAATTTTCCATTAAATTTTTTCAGCAACTCTAATTCTTCTAGTGATGATGGTAAAACACTATCTCTATTAACCCTTATATATCTACCTGATTTTAAACCAATCTCTTTACTATTCTCAGCTTTAACACTAGTTTGATAAGGTCCATTAGTTCCAGGTTCCACAGCGATGATTAAATACTTAATCCCCTGATATTCATTCACTATAATTTGATAACATATTTTGGGATGTATATTAGACAATAAATTTTTTAATTTGTTTTCTGTTGTCTCTATCATAGACTCTTCTATCCCATAAATTGGAATTCGCGGAATTGCTTTTATTCCTGTTTTAATATCATTTTCTTCCTCTACTCCAATAAATATTAAACCAATTTCCGATTCCATATAATTATTAGCAAATGCGCAAGCTGTTTTAAGAATTTTATCTTTAAAACTAGCAGTTTTTTTATATTCAATATATTCATTCTCTATTTTCTTTGATTGTAAAATTTTATTAGCAAGCAGTTTAACATCTTCAATTTTCATAATATATTCTCACCTTCGTCTAATTATAACTACATACTCTAATTTTACCAAATTATCTTTCTAAATACTACAACTTTAATACTACAAAGCAATATATAATTATTAACACAACATATGACTAATTATCTGACCTTATCAAAGATTTCAAAGATAAAAAACCGACTAAAATTACTAAATTTTAAAACATCTATGTGAAAACTCATAGACGAAGTGATTCATTAATATCTAAATTCACTTTACAAAAGTTTTTTAGATATATAATAAACTTTGCGGGAGTAGCTCTACAAAATCTTGTTTCTTAAGAAATTACGATTTTGTAGAATCACTCCCGTCTTTATTTCATATACTACTCCACTACCTCTTCGAAGTTCTCGATAACATCTTTTAACTCTAATTCTAAGATATAACTAATACCTTTTTCTTGCATTGTCACTCCATATAAAGTATCCATAGCTTCCATTGTTCCACGTCTGTGTGTGATAACTAAGAACTGATTATTCTCTGAATAAACTTTTAAAAATTTAGCAAATCTATTAACATTTTCTTCATCTAGTGCCGCTTCTACCTCATCTAACACTACAAATGGTGGATTTTTAACCTGCAATATCGCAAATAATAAGCTAATCGCAGTTAATGATTTCTCCCCACCTGATAATAATGAAAGGTTTTGAAGTTTTTTACCAGGAGGTGAAGCTTCGATTACTATTCCAGTATTTAATATATCGTTTGGTGATTCTAATGTCATATCTGCATAACCACCTTTGAACAGTTCTTTAAATATTTTATTGAAGTTTTCTGCTACTTGAACAAATGTTGTTAAGAAGCGTTCTTTTACTTCTTTATCAATCTCTGCAATAGTTTCTTCTAGTTTTTCTTTCGCTTCTACAAGGTCGGTAATTTGCTCATTATAGAAGTCATAACGTTCTTTTACTTCTTCAAACTCTGCTATAGCATTTAGGTTAATATTACCTAACTCTACAATCTCTTTACGAAGTCTTGCTACATCTTGTTTATACGAAGGTACCTCATCTATAATATCAGCAGTTAATCTATTTGATACACTTTCGTACGTTACATTATAGTTAGTAACAAGATTTTCTAGATATTCATCAATTTTAACTTCTATCTTCGTCTGTTCTACAGTTAATTTTTCAAATTCTAAAGTTTTTTGACGTAGATTTTCATTATTTCTCTGTTGAGCTACAGTAATTTCTTTTTCGCGTTTGAATAATCCTGTTTTTTCCATATCAAGATCTGATAATAGGGTCTTAAGCGTTGTTAATCTTTCAACGCATTCAGCAATTATTTTAGAATTATTTTCTAGTATCTGAAGTTCATCTTCTTCACTTAATGACTCAGCATCTTTAGACATTTCTAATCTTGTTAGTTGTTCATTAATATCTGCTATGTCAGCTAATAGTGATTCTATTAACTCTAAACCATGCTTAGTTGTCTCTTCTAATTTTGATTTTTCAATCTTAAGTTCAGCAATTTTCTCTAAGAACAATTCTTCAGCGCTTTGGGCATTTTGTTTCTTACTACTTTCCTCTTTGATTTTTTCATCAAGTTTTTGAAGTTCTACTCTAATTTGCTCAAGATTTTGAGTTAATTCAATAATATTACTTGAGTCATCTTCATTATCTTTAAATTCTAATAGTTTTTTCTCATTAAATTCTATATTTGCCTTTATATCAGTAATTTCAGAATTTTTGTGATTTATACTTAATTCTAATTGCTTAAGTTTTAAAATCGCTTCTTCTTTCACTGATTTAGAATTTAGAATTTCGTCCATTAGCTGTTGTTGTTGACTCTCTAATAAACTCTTCTCTCCAACTAATTTTTCAATCTTATCATTAATTTTTTCAAGATTTTGCACTAACTCATCAAGTTCAGCCTTATGTTTAATAGATGAGTTATTATTTTTATTAATAGCACCACCTGTGATAGATCCACCACTATTGATGATTTGTCCATCAAGCGTAATAATTCTATTTCTAAAATTAATTTTACGGGCTATTCTATTGGCATTATCCATATTATCAACGATAATAACAAGCCCTAATAGGTAAGATATTATATTTTTATACTCAGTGTCAACAGTTATTAGATTCTCAGCAATATTGATAAAGCCTTCTTCATTTACTACCGTTCTATAAACATCACTCGCTATAGATTTTACTTTAATATTATTTAATGGTAGAAATGTAACTCTACCTTTATTAGTTTTCTTTAAATGACTAATGCACTCTTTAGCAACATTCTCATTTTCAACAATAATATTTTGTTGCGCTTGCCCTAAAGCAATATCGATTGCAACAGCATATTCATTATCAAATTCTACAATATTTGCTACACTATTGTGAACACCAACTAAAGAATCTTTATTAGCAAGAATTTCTTTCACTCCAATATTGTAAAAACTTAAATTATTAATTTGGTCTTCTAAGAACTTCTTACGATTTTCCAGATTGCTCTTGAAGTTGTATCCTGTGCGAATTTGTTCCTCGATATTTTTTCCATTTGAATTAATTAAAATATTTTTTTCAACTAATATATCAAGTTCTTTTTGAAGATTAACTAGCTGTTCATCTAAAGCTTTTTGTTCTTCATTAGCTGCTTTAAGTTCCTCTGTTTTTATACCTAAAACTTGCTTTTGTCTTTCTATATTATCAAGAATTTCTTTACTGTTTTCATCAGCACTCTCTAGATTTTTCTTAACAAACTCTATACTATTTTCTAGTTTAGTTTCTTCGTTTATTAAGCTATAATAGCTATCTTTTAATTCTTCTATATTTCTTTCGATTAATTCTAGTTTACTCTCTTCTCCTGATTCTAACGAAGAGATTTCTTTATTAATCTTTTGAATTCTACTTTTAGTTTCAGCATTTACATTTTCTCTTTCTACTAACTTACTTTCAAGGTTTTGTTTTCTTTCCTCAAGATATTTAATATCATCATTAATTTTTTCACTTCTAAGTGTTCTATTATTTTTTCTTTCCTCAATAACACTCAATTGCGATTGAAGAGATTCTTTTTTCTGAACTAACTCTAACTCCTCATCATGGTACTTCATGTAGGTTTTATCTAGTGCAACTAAATTACTTTTAATAGATTCAAAATCTTTGATAAACTCTTCTTGTTTATTCTCTAAGCCAAGTTTTTCCGATTCTTTATCTTGTTTAACTTTCAGTAAGTCTGCAAGTCTCTTTTGATATTCAACAATATTATAGACATTTAATAAAATATCTTTCTCCTCTAGTTCATTAGAATAATCTAGATACTTTTGAGTTTTATTCTTTTGATCTTCTAAGATTTCATAACGACCTGAGATTTCTGAGAAAATATCATATAACCTCATTAAATTGTCATTTGTTTTTTCTAATTTAAGATTAGTTTCTTTTTTCTTATTTTTATATTTTAATACTCCTGATGCCTCTTCAATAATTGCTCGACGATCAACAGGTTTAGACGAAATAATATCTTCTACCTTACCCTGAGTAATAATACTATAACTCTCTTTATTAATCCCCAGATCTAAATATATATCTGTAATATCTTTTAATTTTGCACGTTTATTATCAATGTAGTACTCACTATCACCATTTCTATACAAACGTCTTTTAATTTCACAACTATCTTCTCCGTTAGAAAATGTTACTGCTACCTCTGCAAAGTTCTTTCTTTTCGCATCTTCAGTCCCCGAAAAGATAACATCTTTCATGCTACTACCACGTAAATTTTTAGCAGACTGCTCCCCTAAAACCCAGCGAATAGCATCAATTATATTACTTTTTCCCGAACCATTCGGTCCGACAACACCAATTAAATTATTCTTAAATTCAAACGTTGTCTTCTTCTGAAAAGATTTAAAACCTGTAACTTCAACCTTTGCTAATTTCATCTTCTTCTCCTTTCATTGTTTTTAAATATCTTTATGCCCTAGTTTTTCTAGTGCTTGTTTTGCTGATATTTGTTCTGACTCTTTCTTTGTTGTAGACGTTCCGCTTCCGTATTGTTTTCCGCCAATTAAAATAGCACTCGTAAAAGTTTTTGAATGTGATGGACCACTAGAATCAAGTACTACATATTCAATATCACCTAATTTAATTTTCGAAACATACTCTTGTAGTATAGTTTTATAATCTACAAAGCTGTGATACTCAAGATCTTGCACTTCTGTAAATAAAGTATTATTTAAGAAAGTTTTCACCACTTCAAGATTCGACTCTAAGTACATTGCTCCTGTGAAAGATTCAAAAATATCAGCAAGTAAAGCTGCTCGACTTCTTCCACCCATTTTTTCTTCACCTTTACCTAGATAAATACATTTATCTAAACCAAGTTGCAAAGCATATTTAACCAATGTCTTTTCACAAACAATAGATGCACGTAGCTTAGTAAGCTCCCCTTCGGGAAGCTCAGAAAATTTCTTAAATAAAAATTCACTTGTTGTAATCTCAACAACAGCATCTCCTAAAAATTCCAGACGTTCATAATTCAAATGCTTCGCAATTCTTTTCTCATTAGTATAAGAAGAGTGAGAAAATGCATTTTTAAAATTTTCGCTGAATTTTAAATTAAATCCATACTCTTCATTCAAATTACTAAGTAATCTTTCAATATATGTTCGTTCCATAATTATTCTCCTTTCCTATTTATCGGGAGAAACCGAAAAACTAACTTTATAAAACGTGTATAGCTGGTTTCTCCCCTGACAAAATTCTATTTATATTTAATCTAATAAAAACTCAGAGAACACATCGTTTCCATAGAATAATCCTTTTCTAGTTAAACGAAGTTTATTACCTTCAATCTCTATGTAACCCTCTCTTATGTTTCTATCAATTACATCTTTGAAGATTTCTTCTGCTCTTTTTCCATACTTTTCTTCAAACATATCTAAATCTACACCTTCTAAAAGACGAAGCCCTAAAAACATTTCCTCTTCGATTCTTTCCTTTGGTGTCACTGTGTTTTCTTCACGTCTAGCGTGCCCTTTTTCCAACATACTATCGATATAGAATTTCAATGCTCCCTGATTAGCATAACGTACTCCATCAATATAACCATGAGCACCCGCTCCAAGACCGTAATACTCTATATTCCTCCAGTAACTGCTATTATGAACACTCTCATGACCAGGTCTAGCAAAATTACTGATCTCATACTGTTCATAACCATTTTCTGTTAAGAAGTTAATTACCTCATTGTACATTTTCTCTTCTGTTTCATTCGAAGGCAATGTAACCTTCTTATCTCTAACTTGGTTATAAAGTTTTGTTTTTTGCTCTAATATCAGTGAATAACAAGAAACATGGCTAATATTATATCCCACAACCCTTTTCATACTATCATACAGGTCGTCCATGGTCTGCTTCGGTAATGAAAACATTAAATCAACATTAATATCCTCAATCCCATGTTTTTTACAATTAGCAATCGCCATATCCACATCATCCGCAACATGTCCGCGTCCAAGAATTTTTAACAGTTCATTATTAAAAGTCTGAACTCCCATGCTAATTCTATCAACTCCGTAGCCCTTTACCAAAGCAACCCGAGAATCAACAAGATCCTCAGGGTTCGCTTCAAAAGTAAATTCACGCAGTTGTTGTGGAATTTTATTTCTAAGTGCAGTTAATAAACGATGAAGTTGTTCATCATTTAATGCACTTGGCGTTCCACCACCAATATAAATAGTTTCAACATTTTGAATATTTTCCATACCCTCAATTTCTTTTATTAAGCAATCTATATACTTATCGACAGGCTGTCTTTGTATATAAAACTTGTTGAAATCACAGTATGAACAAATATACTTACAAAATGGAATATGAATATATACTCCGCGTGGATAACTTTTCATTATTCTTCATCCATTTTCAGAACAGCCATGAAGGCATCTTGAGGAACTTCTACGCTACCAACAGCTTTCATTCTCTCTTTACCTTTTTTCTGTTTCTCTAATAGTTTACGTTTCCTACTAATATCCCCTCCGTAACATTTAGCAAGAACGTTTTTACGCATCGCTTTAATAGTTTCACGAGAGATAATTTTATTTCCAATTGCAGCTTGGATAGGAATCTCGAATTGTTGTTTTGGAATAAGTTTTTTTAATTTTTCTACAATAACTTTACCACGTTGGTAAGCAAATTCTTTGTGAACGATGAAACTTAAAGCATCGACTTGTTCACCATTTAATAGAATATCCATCTTAACAAGGTTACTATCTTTGTACCCTGTTAATTCATAGTCGAATGATGCATATCCTTTTGTATTAGATTTAAGTTGATCAAAGAAGTCGAAGACAATTTCTGATAAAGGTATATCATAAGTAATATTAACCCTTGTATCATCGATATATTGCATATTTAAGAAAATACCACGTTTCTTCTGACAAAGATCCATAACAGCACCTACATAATCATTTGGTACCATAATGCTCGCCTTAACAAACGGCTCAGTTATCTTATTTATTTTTTGTGGATCTGGCATTTCTGATGGGTTTGAAACATCTACTAAAGTTCCGTCAGTTTTCTCAACTTTGTAAATAACCGATGGTGCAGTAGCGATGATATCAATGTTAAATTCACGCTCAATACGCTCTTGAATGATTTCCATGTGTAACATTCCTAAGAATCCACATCTAAATCCGAATCCAAGTGCTTGAGAAGTTTCCGCTTCATATTGTAACGCAGAGTCATTAAGTTCTAATTTTTCTAATGCTTCACGTAAGTCATTATATTTTGATGAATCGATTGGATATAATCCACAGAATACCATTGGATTTAATTTTCTATATCCAGGTAATGCTTCTTTAGCAGGATTATTCGCTAATGTGATTGTATCCCCTACACGAGTTTCACTTACATTTTTGATAGATGCGCAGATAAATCCTACATCCCCTGCAGTAAGTTCATCAACAATTTTTTCTTTAGGTGTGTGAATACCAACTTCAGTTACCTCGAACACACCACCAGTAGCCATCATCTTAATCTTATCTCCCGCCTTTACAGTACCGTTCTTAATACGTACTGAAACAATAACTCCTCTATACGCATCGTATAATGAATCAAAAATTAACGCTTGTAGTGGTTCAGCCGCATCCCCTGATGGAGCTGGGATATATTCTACGATTTGCTCTAAGATTTCATCAATACCAATACCCGCCTTAGCAGAAGCAAGAACGATGTCATCTGTTGGTAACCCAATTACATCTTCAATCTCAGTCTTAACCTTCTCAGGATCTGCAGCAGGTAAATCAATTTTATTAATAATTGGAATAATTTCTAAATTATTATCTAATGCTAAGTATACGTTAGCTAAAGTTTGTGCTTCAATACCTTGAGCAGCATCAACTACCAAAATAGCCCCCTCACATGCTGCTAGAGAACGAGATACTTCATATGTGAAGTCTACGTGTCCCGGTGTATCGATTAAATGGAAAACGTACTCTTCTCCATTTTTAGCAGTATATTGTAATTGTACTGCATTAAGTTTAATTGTAATACCTCTTTCACGCTCAATATCCATTGAGTCTAGAAGTTGTGCTTTCATTTCACGTTGTTCTAACGCCTTTGTTTTCTCTAAAATTCTATCCGCAAGAGTTGATTTCCCGTGGTCAATATGTG
>NZ_CAUSAI010000023.1:0-26770 GCF_963529685.1 uncultured Gemella sp. | reverse complement strand
ATCAGAAGACTTTTATTATTCTATCATTTCATCAAGTGTTTGTCAAGAAGTTTTTTTATATTTTTGAAAAAACTTCTAAACTATATATTTGATTAGAATATTCAATGTCGTCTTTCTTTAAGACTTTTTTAGTTTACCATTTCTTTTTGATTTTGTCAAGAAGTTTTTTGAAGTTTCTTAACATTAATCATTTTAAAATTTGTTATCGTTCGTCTTCTTCTCCTTAAAACTTTTATCATTTTATCATCAGTTTTATAGCTTGTCAATAGTTTTTTGAAAAAGTTTTTTGTTTTGTGAATGAAACGTGATAATCTTTTAAATAAAAAAGAGAGAGCAAATCTGCTCTCTACTATATATTGTAAAAATCAAATACCGTAACCGGTAAACTTCTTTTATGCTCTGAACGTAGATAATGTGCTTCTATTTTTTTTCTAACTTTATCAGCGATTTTTTTACCCTCTAAATAGTCATCTATATTATCATACGTAACCCCTAACGCTACTTCATCTGCTAATGCAGGTCTCTCTTCCTCTAAGTCTGCTGTTGGTTTCTTCATATAAAGATGTTCTGGACAACCTAACGTTTTCAACAATGCTTTACCTTGACGTTTATTCAGTCTAAACAAAGGCATAATATCTGCACCACCATCGCCATACTTTGTAAAGAAACCAGTTATTGCTTCTGCAGCGTGATCAGTACCAACAACTATTCCTTTATTCATAGTAGCGATTGAATATTGAGCTTTCATTCTTTCTCGCGCTTTCTCATTACCTTTAGCAAAATCTGTAATTTCTACACCTGCTAATTTTAATGATTTCACACTCGCATCCACCGCTTCTTTTATATTCACAGTAAATACTTTGTCTGGGTTAATAAATTCTAATGCATCATTACAATCTGCTTCATCAAACTGTTCCCCATAAGGCAATCTAACTGCAATGAATCTATAATCTTCTTTTGTTTCAGACTTCAATTCATCAATAGCCATTTGACATAACTTTCCACACAGTGTAGAATCTTGCCCTCCCGATATTCCCAATACTAAACTTCTAATGAAGTCATTTTTTTTAATATAATCTTTTAAAAAGTTTATTGTTAAACGAATTTCCTCATCGACGTTTATCTCAGCTTTACATCTTAGTCTTCTTATCACTTCTTGTTGTAATGTCATTTTTTCACCTAATTTAATTCGATTTTTTCGTTACTCTTTTTAATATTGCATTTCTATTGTTCCAACACGTTACACTTAAATCTACAGGATAGAATTCAGGATTCAATAAGCGTAAATACTCATTCCACAGCAACTCTTTGTTTTTTTTGAAATACTGAGCACTCTCATGAACTGTAGGAACATCATACACCTGTTCTCCATTTATAAATATATCTGTATGCAAGTCACGAATTTCAAAATTCTTAACTTCCTTCTCTAAATAAGTATGGGTTGGGTGGAATAATTTTATACTAGCTTCAGCACTTACATCTTCATTCTCTAAAGCTATATAATCCCCAGCAGCCATTCCAGTATCCTTATTTATTATTCTATATACTCTTTTAATTCCTGGAATAGTTAGTTTGGCAGGATTTTCAGAAACTTTCAATCTATCCACCATATTCCCATTATCATCTTCTAAACACGCTAGCTTGTACACCGCTCCTAGCGCCGGATTGTCATAGGCTGTAATCAATTTAGTTCCAACACCCCACGCATCAATTTTCGCGCCTTGTTGTTTCAAGTGAGTAATCGTATCCTCATCTAAATCATTAGAAGCTACTATTTTGGCATCCGGATACCCTGCGGCATCCAACATTTTTCTAGCTTCTTTTGAAAGATATGCTATATCCCCAGAATCCAATCTAATGCCTAAAAAATTAATTTCATCTTTTAGTTCATTCGCCACTTCTATAGCTGTAGGGATACCCGAACGTAATGTATCATATGTATCAACTAAAAAGTAACAATCTTTATGTGCAGCTGCATATTTTTTAAATGCAGTTTTCTCATCTTCATAAGCCTGAACAAATGAATGAGCATGCGTTCCACTGCATGGAATATTAAATAATTTTGCTGCTTTCACATTACTTGTTGCATTAAACCCACCTATAATAGAAGCACGAGTTCCCCATATTGCCGCATCAAATTCATGAGCGCGACGAGTACCAAATTCCATACAAACTTCATCTGAACATAAATGTTTAATTCGAGCTGCTTTTGTAGCTATTAGAATTTGATAATTTACTATATTCAAAATTGCAGTTTCCATTATTTGAGCTTGTATAAGAGGAGCCTCGACTCTTATTAGAGGCTCATTCCCAAAAACAATTTCACCCTCTTTAACAGACCTTATATTACCAGTGAATTTCATATCACTTAAATAGTTTAGATAATCTTCTTCATATCCTAATTGACGTAAAAAGTCTATATCAGACTCAGTAAATTTAAATGAATTTACATAATCAATAATTTTAGCTAGTCCAGCGAATACAGCATACCCACCACCAAAAGGGATTTTTCTAAAATAAACATCAAAATACGACTTTCTTTCGTGTATTCCATCCTTAAAATAGGCGTATCCCATATTTATTTGGTAAAGATCAGTATGCAGTGCATCACCTAGATATTTATTCATAATTTCCTCCGAGTTATATCTACGATAAATTTATTACTTATATATTAACATTTTACTACCTTTTTAACAAATATTTACACTTAAATTAAATATTAAAAATTATAATTCATATAATATAACTCTACGAAATCGCCTGTAAATTAACTATTCTATGAATTAACCACCAAAAGTATTTTTTATAATACCTTTACTACAATACCACTTAAAAATTTAGTTAATTAAAAGTTAACATATAAAAAAGAAGTAACCTAGACTATCCTCTGTTACTTCTTTGATTATTAGTGTTTGAATTTTTATTGTCGGTTGCTCTTTGAGTTCGATTTTCATCTTGTTTATTATCATCTTCATCTTTTTCTGAAGTATTATCACTAACCTTTTTATCTGTTGATGCACTTTTAGTTTTATCAGATTCTTTTTTAGAAGTCGATTTTTTATCATCTTTCTTCGCTAACTCAGGTATTTTACTATCATCAATTCTACCATTATTATCATCTGATTTCTCTAATTTACCTTCCATAATTGATTTTATAGTAGTTTGAAGAAAATTCTCCTGTAATGGTATATTGAAAATTACTTCCCCTTGATAACTAAGTCCATATTCTTGCCTTACTAAATCAGTAATAAAATACGGATCCCTAAGCTTATCTATAACTAGTTCATTAACTTTATTTTCCTTATCTAAATTCTCAATCATTTGATTTTGTTCTTCTAATTGTGCATTAATTTGCTTTTTATCTCGAATATATAAAAATGTTTGCAACAATGTAATAGTTAATGCGAAAGTCATAATTGCCAAGATAATAAACTTACGACGTTTTCTATATTTTGCTTTTGCTTTTAAGACGTCTTTTTTAAATTGACTGTTCTGTTCTCTCATTTTCTACTTCTCTTATTTTTTCCGATAAAATCTTGAACATTTTTGTTGCATCTTCTTTTTTCGTGCTATCTTTAAGTTCTAAAACTTCATATACTACTTCTTTTTTTGCAAAATAAATAGTAATTTCATCTCCTACTTTTAGCGTACTTGATGGTTTTGCTTTTTTGCCATTAATCGCAATATGCCCTTCAGAAGATACTTCATTCGCAACCGTTCTTCTCTTTATAATTCTTGAAACTTTTAAAAATTTATCCAAACGCATTTAATCACCTCTAAATGTTAGTACAATCTATTATCACATATTTATTTATTTTTCGCAAATAATAGCCCTATACTTTTTAAAAAATACTCCTCTAACATATAAGACAAAGTAGGAGTGACTCAAAATCAGCGATTTCGAAGAAACCAATTTTGCCAAGCCACTCCCGCAAAGTTTATTAGATATCAAAAAAGATTTCCTAAAGCAAATTTAGATATCAATAAACTACTACATCTATAAACTCCCTTAAAATTTAGAACTTTTGAGGCAGCACCTTTACTAACTTAGAAATTATCTTTAAGCCCAATTTCCATCTTTAAAAATTGCTACTTCTTTTCCATCAACTGTATAGCCAGTAATATTAGTCGTTGCTTCTCCAATCATAAAATCAACATGAACTAGACTATCATTAGCCCCTGCTTCCGCTAATTGTTCATCAGTCATTTCAGGACCACCTTTAACACATGTCGGATATGCTTTTCCAAGAGCAATATGGCATGCTGCATTTTCATCAAATAGTGTTTCTAAGAATAAGATTTTCGTATTAGAAATCGGTGAATCAAACGGCACTAATGCCATTTCCCCAATCTTTCTAGAACCTTCATCTGTATCTAGTAAATTTTTTAGAACATCATATCCGCGCTCTGCACCAAAGTCTACTACCTTACCACTTTCAAATTTCAGCCAAAAATTATCTATTAATACTCCATTATAATTTAAAGGTTTAGCATTGTAAACTATACCACTAGTTTCATCTTTATGAGGCATTGTAAATACTTCTTCCGTTGGAATATTAGCTACAAAACGATCTGCTTTTTTCGCATAACTACCAGCACTTTGCCATATATGATTTTTTGGTAAACCAACATATAAATCAGTTCCAAGATCATTTGTAATATGAAGTTTTACTAGCTCATTTTCGTGTAAGAATTTAGCTTTTTCATCTAATACTTTTATATGTTCTTCCCACTCAGCAACAGGATCTTCTCCAGTAGAACGACAAGCACTTAGTATATGATTCCAAAGTTTTAAATATGCTTCTTCATCACTTAATTCAGGGAATAATCGTTTCGCCCAACCTACTGTAGAAGCACTAACTACACACCATGGACATTCATCACTCATTATTGATTTCATATAATTACGCATCGCTTTTGAGCGTCCCACCATTGATGCTTTTAATTTTGCACTATCAACACCTGCTAAACCGTCTGGATCATCGCCAATTATAGATAAGAACGCAGCACCTTCATCTAACTCTGCTTGATATTGATCAATATACCATTGTCCTACCGTACTTAGATTTTCTTCTGTTTGATAATTCAAGTTTAACTTTGTAAGTTCTTGATCACGCCACTCTACAGTTACTCTTTTCGCTCCTAATTCATAACACGCCTCTACAACTTTCACTACAAACGCTCGTGTTTCTGTACTTGCACGAACTAGTACAGGTTGATCTTTTTGCACATTTAATCCTACTTTAGCTATAAGTTGTGCATATTTTTTTAATTGTGTATTTAAATCCATATAATTCTCCTCAATTTTTTCATTAATCTACGACATAAAAAATTATTAGTTCACTTAATTAAATTGTATGCCTTTTATTATATCACTTTTTTTAAAAACATTATTAGTAGAAGGTTTCAAGAATCCTTGAAACCTTCACTATAAATTATACTTCTCTAGTAGCTTGTTTTAACCACTCTAGTTCTTCACCTTCAAAGTGTGGTGCTAATACTTCAAAAACTTTTTTATGATAGTTATTTAACTCATATTTATCTTCACTTGTAAGAAGAGATACATCTATCGCTTCTAAATCCCAAGGTACAAAAGTCATAACTTCAAATTCCATAAATTGACCATATTCATTTTTTACAGTATTTCTAATGATAAGCTCATTTTCTAGACGAATACCATGTGACCCTGAAATATATAATCCTGGCTCATTAGTCATTGTCATACCATCTTTAAATGGTTCTGCAGCACGATAAATTCCCCAGTGGATACCTTGAGGCCCTTCATGAATGTTACCTAAATAACCCACTCCATGACCTGTTCCGTGATTAAAGTTTTCATAGTCATACATTAATGGAGCACGAGCAAATAAGTCGACATTTGCACCAGACATCCCTTCTAAGAATTTTAATCTTGATAGGCGCAGGTGACATTGAAGCACTCTAGTATAATCACGTTTCAATTTGTCACTAACTTCACCCATAGCTGTAGTACGAGTGATATCTGTTGACCCCTCTTCATAATGCGCACCCGTATCAGTTAAGAAAAACGTTCCTGTACGTAATGGAATAGATGTTTCTTTAGAAGAAGAATAGTGTATAATAGCACCATTTTCAGCATGCCCGCAAATCGGCGCAAAACTTGGACATATAAATCCACCTTGTTCTTTTCTAAATTCTACTAGCTTATCAGAAGCAGAAAGTTCGTCTTCTTGTTCACTTACACCTTGCTTAACTAATTGTTTTAACCAGTAGATAAATTTAGTATGAGCAATACCATCTTTCACATGAGCCTGAATTGTATGTTTAAGTTCCACTTCATTTTTAATTGCTTTCATTAAAACCGTCGGATTTCTACGTTCTACAAGAGTAATATCTTTTGGAATATTATTAAATACAGCGTAGTTAAGGCATCCTGGATCTACTAAAACTACATCATTTCCTGAGAATTTTTTCACATCTGCGTATATATCATTATAAGGTTTAATAGTTACATGATTTTCTGCTAAGTGTTGTTTTATTTCGTCAGAGAATTTTCTTTCATCAACATACAAATCTACTTTATCTTCATAAACAACAGCATAGCTAAGTAGTAATGGGAAGAAATCCACATCCATACCACGAATATTTAACAGCCACCCAATATCATCAAGAGTCGTAATAACATGAATGTTAGCACCTACTTCATGCATTTCTTTACGTACCCTGTCTAATTTACTAGCAACAGATTCCCCTGCTCTTTCTAAATTTAAATAAAACGCAGGTGCTTCAGATAGAGATGGACGATCTGTCCAAATCTCATCTACTAAATCCACTTCATATTTTACCGTTGCATTTTTACGTTTTAATCTAGTTGCTAAATCTTTTCCTTCACCAAAAGTTACAACACGTCCATCAAAACCTAAAACTCCATTTTCTGGCGTATTTTCAACAATAAACTCAGCAATAGTCGGAACTCCCGGTTCTCTCATTTTTTGTAATTCAATTCCTGAACCTTCCAATTGCAAAGCGCCTTGCAAGAAATATCTACCATCAGTCCATAAACCAGCAAAATCTTTAGTAACAACTAAAGTTCCTGCAGACCCTGTAAATCCGCTCATAAATGCACGCGCTTTAAAATGTTCTCCTACATATTCACTATTATGAAAATCAGCAGTTGGAACCATGTATACATCGATATCATTTTTTTCCATTAATACTCTTAATTGAGCAATTCTTTCTTTTACTGTCATCTTCCTTACTCCTTTATAATTTATTTTCTTTTATTATTTTAAATTTAAACAAAGTTCTATAAAGCCATCCTTATTAATTAAAAGCCATTACACTTACTATTTTATCATATAATAAAACGTTTTTCATCACTATGATAGAACTTATAACATTTTTTCTCAATATATCAAAAACATTCTATAGATTATACAAATAGAGGCTACAGCAAATAATATTACTATAGCCTTTTATTTTCTAAATATTAATTATTTTAATAATTCTTTGAAATAGTCAGTTGATTTTACTAAAGAATCAACAATTGCAGGCTCACCTGATGAATGACCAGCCACAACAATATCTAATTTACAGTTATTTAATTTTTTACTTAATTCATAAGCACCTATAGCACGACAGTCAACATCGAAACGACCATGAGCGATAGTTGTAGGAATATCCTTGATTGCATCAATATTATTTAAAATCCAATCATCATCATCCCAGAACATATTATTCATCCAGAAGTGACATTCAATTGTTGCCATAGAAATTGCATAGTTTATTTCACCAAAACTTTGTTCTAAGTTTGGATCTGGATATAATGTAACAAGACTACCTTCCCACATACTCCACTCTTTTGCTGCAACTTCTCTTGTTTCTCTGTCTTCGCTTGTAAGACGTTTGTAATATGCTCTAATCATATCATGACGTTCTTCTTTTGGAATAATACTCTCATATCTTTCAAAAGATTCAGGATGGATATTGCTAGCTCCGCCTTTTTCATAAATCCAAAGTATATCTTCTCTACGTCCAAGGAATATACCACGTAATACTAATCCAAGAACACGTTCAGGATGTTTAATTGCATAACAAAGGGATAAAGTAGAACCCCAACTTCCACCAAATACTAACCATTTATCGATGTTTAAGTCTTCTCTTATTTTCTCCATATCCTCTATGATATGCCAAGTATCATTATTTTCTAAACATGCATGTGGCGTAGATTTTCCGCTTCCTCGTTGATCAAATAGAATTATACGATAGAATTCAGGATCAAAATACTGTCTACAACTTGGAGCCGTTCCACATCCAGGACCCCCATGTAAAAATACTACAGGTACCCCTTCAGGATTCCCACTCTCTTCGTAGTAAATCGTATGAGTATCGTCAACTTTTAACATTTTAGAGAAATTCTCTTTAATAGCAGGATATAAAGTTCTTAATTCTGCCATAATAGCACCTCCTATTGTGCATTTTTTATTTCAATTTTATTTTATCACAAAATCAATATTTTTTCATTATTAATAAAGAATAAAATTTTATATTTTAACAGTAATATAAATAAAAATTTTTTTGATACATTCAGTTATACTACAAAAATATAATTGCTTTAATTATTTCTCGAATTAATATTATTGTAATAGTAATTATTTCGTTATATAGATGCATTTCATTTTTTATTCTATTATCGTTTTATATAAAAAATAAGCAAGAATAAAATTCCTGCTTATTTTTTATAATAAATTATTCTTCAACTAGTGTTTCACCTTCACGTAGTTCAACTAAGCTAGCTAATTTTTTCTCGAACATGAATACTAATGCTGCTACTACTACACAGACAACACCAATTCCTAGTGAAAGTTTGATAATAGGTACTTCCGCCACAGCTGCATATAAGAAACTATATCCTTTAGCAGCCCCAAATGTTGCAACAATCCAAACAGCCATCATGATTGATAAGATGTGTTTTGGTGCATATTTAGATACGAATGAGGCCCCAAGTGGAGAGAAGAACATTTCCGCTACACTTAGTACTACAAAGAACAATACAACCCAAAGAATACTAGCTTTTTGAGTTTCTGGTGCTCCTACTCCACGGCTAACTTCAGTTAGTGCTAACACACCAAATGTTGCCCCAAGAAGGAATAACGCGATTGACGCTTTTTTATATAAACTCCAGTCTCCTTGTGGACGATTAGCAAGTTTATACCATAAAGCACCTAAGATTGGCCCTAAAGCTATACAAGCAAAAGCATTAAGCGAGTCTAACCATGAAGTTGGTACTGTGAATGTACCTATTTTATCATCGACAAATTTCGGCATGTAATCATATAAAATTACGTAAGTTAAATACCAGAATGTCCAGAAGATTACTGATAGTAATGAAATGATTACGATAGAGTATACACGACGAACTTCGTATTTTTCTAATGAACGATTTACTTTAACTTTAGTGTCATGTTTTTCTTCACCTTCAGCAAAAGGACGCTTACCAACTTCTCCTAAAGATTTATAACCTAAAACAAACCAGATTGCACCTATAATACAAAGTAATCCAGCTATTTTGAAGCATTGTAAATATCCGTTTGAGCTTGCTGTAGCAAGTTTAACATATAAAACCCCTACTGCAGTAGTACCAACGAAAGACCCTATATTAATAAATGAATACATTGTTGAGAAAGCATCATCTTTACGTTTTTGATCTCCCTCAAAAATTCGTCCTACTACCGCTTGCAGATTACCTTTGAAAAATCCAGTTCCAATAGAAACTAAAATAATCATTATCCACAGTGAAGAGTGTGAACCTACAAATCCTGCATAACCATATCCTAATCCCATCAATACAAGACCAACCGGAATTAGATATCTGGCCCCTATCAACTTATCAGCTATAAAACCTAATAATACTGGCGCAAGATAAGTAAATGCTACTAAGTTCGACTGCATTGCTGCACCTTCAACTTTACCAAGCCCAAGACCACTTTCGCCCATTCCTCCAGAAATCACAGCTGCTGTAACATAAATAATAATCAGCCATTTAGAAGAATAGTAAGCACATCGTTCGAAAGCGAACGTAATTGAACTCATATAAAAGCTCCACGGTTTACCGTGTTTTACCGTTTCTGACATAAAAAACCCCTTCTTTCTTTAGTGGTTTAACCACTTTTTTTCTTATTATATCACAACATATTTTATCATTCAACTATTTTAATGTAAACTATATAAATTATTTATCTGTCGCTATTGTATTTAGTTACTCTAGATGTTATAATTATATTAAAGTTCATAATATTTTAAAAGGAGTTGTATAATATGAAACTTTCAAGAACTAACAAAATTTTATCTAAGATGAAAGAACAAGGAATCAATCAAGCTCTTATTAGCGATCCTTATTCAATTTTCTATTTAACAGGTCACCTAGAACATCCAGGTGAAAGATTTTACGCAGTACTTCTTGATGAAAATGGTAATCACAAATTATTCATCAATGCTTTATTCCCACTAGATAAAGATCTAGGATTAGAAAAAGTTGTATACTCTGATACTGATAAACCACTAGAAACTCTAGCTAAAGCAATCCCTAACGGTTCAGTTGTTGGTATTGACAAAGTTCTTCCTGCAAGATTCTTATTACCTCTTATGGAATACCTACCTGAAAGCAAATTCGTTGATGTATCTCAAATAGTTGACCGTGTGCGTATGATTAAAGACGAAGAAGAACGCGAACTTATGCGCCGCGCTTCTCTTCTAAACGATGAAGCTTGTCAAAGAGTTATCAACAGTATTACTGCTGAAAAATCTGAAAAAGATATCGTAAAAGATCTACTTGCTATCCACGAAGATCTTGGAGTTGAAGGTTTATCATTTGATCCAATTATCGGATACGGAGCTAACGGTGCAAATCCTCACGGAACAGTAGGAGACAGATACCTAAAACCTGGGGATTCTATCATCATCGATATGGGTGGACTCAAAGATAATTACTGTTCTGATATGACTCGTACAGTATTTTGGAAACAACCAAGTGAAAAAGCTCGCGAAGTGTTTGAAACAGTATTAGAAGCTCAAAAACGTGGTGTTGCTCTTGTTAAACCTGGAGTTAGATTCTGTGATATCGATGCTGCTTGTCGTGACTACATTACAGAAAAAGGATATGGTGAATTCTTTACTCACCGTACAGGTCACCACATCGGACTTGAATGTCATGAATACGGAGATATTTCTAGTGTAAATGAAACTAAGTGTGAACCAGGTATGATTTTCTCAATCGAACCAGGTATCTATCTTCCAGGAGAATTCGGAGTTCGTATTGAAGACTTAGTTCTTGTAACAGAAGACGGTTGTGAAGTTTTAAACAAACTTAACAAAGAATTAGTTGTTGTAGGGGAATAACTAATAAAAATCTAACGATCTCAAATAAATCACTAAAAAATTTTTTAAGTTAAAATATTTCAAAAAAGACGATTGACACTTATATCAATCGTCTTCTCCTTTATTATTCAAAATTTTTCTTTAAAAATTCCCCTACAATATTCCAATACTGATCTCTGAATTTTCTTTCAGCTTGAACGTGTTTCATACCTGGAAAACTGTGAAATTCTTTTTTAGAATTTATTAAATCATAAGCAGCTTTACCATGTTCGATCGGCACAAAACCATCTTCTTCCCCGTGTAATACTAATGCAGGAAGTTTAGTTTCTTTTAAAGCCTTTGTTGCATCAACATCACCAAAAAAGTATCCCGCACGAATTTTTGTCACAGCATTTGCTGCAGGAATTACAGGGAAACTTGGTAAATTAAATAATTTTTTCAGTTGATATGTAAATTCTACATTTAAATTCACATATCCACTATCTTCTATAAATGTTTTTACATTAGATGGTAAATCCTTACCTACTGCATTCATCACTGTGGCAGCTCCCATACTAATGCCGAATAAAGCAGTGTCAGCTCCATTATTTTCTGCTGATATTTTCTTAACCCAATTTACTAAATCATCAGAATCATAACCACCCATAGAGATAAAATCACCTTCACTATTACCATGTGCAATTAAATCTGGCGCAAATACACTATAACCCATATCATAGAATTTCTTAATATAATTCGCCATTTTCTTAGCATCACTTGTATACCCATGAACAACAAAAACCCATTTTTTCGCATTAGGATTAACAAATTTATAACCAACTAATTTATTTTTAGTAACAGATTCCATTTCTGTAACTTGCTTTGTTTCATCAAACCACTTGTTTACCGCTGTTTTATCTTCTTTACTACCGTCGCTATCCTGGTTAACTATAGCACTCTTATCAACTTTTGGATTCAATCCAAAATTATAGAAATAATTTCCAATAAAGCCGAACGCAACAACTAGTACAATTAATAACGTCGCTAATATTTTTTTAAAATGTTTTTTCACTTTTCTTTACCTTTCATAATTCAGTTTAATAAAACTATTATACTATTCCTTTCGATAAAAGTAAACAAAAAATAACACTAATAGAGATTTTTTATGTCTCTTTTAGTGCTATCCTTCTTATTCTATTCCATATTTTTCTTTTATAGCGTCAGCTACGACCATACCTGTAAACCATGCGATCATTAGATTATAGCCTCCAATTTCTCCGTGTAAGTCTAAAATCTCTCCAGCAAAATATAAATTCTCTATTTTTTTATGACTACATGTTTTTGGACTTACTACCTTAAGATCTACTCCACCAGCAGTAGTAAATGCATATTCTAGCGGCATAGTTTTTACATTTATTAATTCATAACGTTTAATTTTCGTTACAAACTTCCTCAATTCTTTTTTACTTACATTTTCCGGAAAATGATTTTCTATCATAAAATTATAAAAGCTTTTTGGTAACTTCCCATTTAAAAATTTATTATCTTCCCATAGTTTAGAAAATAACTCCTCTTCATTCAATTCAGGATAGAAATCTAGATAAAATTTATCCTCTGGATAGCGAGCTACAAATTCTCCCATAGAAATTGATAATGGTCCACTTAATCCTTTATGTGTGAATAGTAGGTCTCCACTTCTTTCATTTTTCTTATGAAACATTCTAACATTTTGTAAAGCTACACCTGATAATTCTCTGAAATCATCAAAAACTAAGGCTACTTCACTAGGATATATTTTGGTAATTTTTACTCCATGCTTCTTCAGTATCTTATGTAATGAACCATCACTTCCACTCTGAGGATATGTCTTTCCACCAGCGCAGACTACAATATTCTTTCCATAATATGTGGCAACATCAGTTTTCACTCCTACTAACTTTTCATCTTCAAATACCAAGTCTTCTACTTTTTCTTTATAGTTTATCTTTGCATGATCTATTTTAAATGCATTAACTACGTCTCTAGCCTTTTCACTGGCAGGATATAGTCTTCTATTTTCTTGTTTCAATTTCAAATTGTGTTTATCAAAAAATTTCTTAATATTATATTTATGATACGCGCTTCTTAAAAATCTACCATTATGAACGGCAGCGACGAAATCCTCAGCATTATCACTACTCATAACATTGCAACGCCCATTCCCTGTTAAAAGTAATTTTATCCCTGCTCTTCTATTTTGCTCGAGAACCAGAACTTTTAAACCACTATCATTCAGTCTATCAGCTATCATAAGCCCTGCACTACCAAGACCTATTACAATTACATCATATTTCATTTCAAGTCTCAACTTTCTCTTATTTAATCAAATATCACTTAATTATACCATTTTATCTACTACTTTCAAATCTTTGAATATTCTTCAATATTTTTAAAAATATATCTACTTCTTATTGGCATTTTTCTTTATTTTGTAATATACTAAAGGGTATATGTTTGAATTAAATTTTTTATAAATTTGCATTAATAAGAAATTCTAACTTGAACAACTTCGGAATAAAGGATTTTAAATAATGAAACTAAAAAAAATTAGTATTTTGATTTTACTTCTTATATTTCTAATTCCAAACTTTTCAAAAGCTGATGATACATTTTTAGATAACAATGCAGTTACAAACTTCAGCGATGTAAATGCTCATCTTGTTGTTTCGGAATTAAATACAGGTAAAATCATTTCTAAACGCGGAGAAAATAAAAAAGTATCTGTAGGTAAACTGCCAAACTATCTTGCCCTTTACCTACTTGCTGATAACTTGAGAAATAATAAAATAACATTAGAAACACAACTTACAATTACATCTAATGATGAAATCTTATCAAAATACAAATATGAGTCATCAATCACTGTTAAAGATGCAATATTCTTATTAGAAAATGAGAATTCAAATAGTTTAAATCAGGCTGTTTTCAATCATTTTAATGTAAACATTGAAAAAGCTAAAGACATACTAGGGGCTATGTCTCTTCATGATACACAATTAGAATCATTGGATAATAGTGAAAAAAATACTAGTACTGCAAAAAATATTTCTTTCCTTACTAGTTTAATACTAAAAAGCTATCCAGAAATTACAGAAATAACAAAAAATCCAGAATTTACTCTATCTACTGGAGAATTAATCAAGAATACTGTTGAATTTAAGGATTCTGATAAATTTAGAGTTCTTGGACTCGATTATTCTGATAAGAATAGTGTAACTTACGCATATAGTGGGAATACAAAATTAATCATTACTGTGTTAAATCAAAACGACGATAAGGCATCATATTTTGAAAAACTTCAAAAAACTTATGATTACTTATTCACAAACTATAATTACAAACTTGCACTTAAAGCGGGTACTTATACAATCAACAATGAACGTATAACTTTTGAAAATGATATTTACGATTTATTTTATGAAAAACACTCAATAAGAGATGTAACGTACTTGCTTATGAATAAAAAAATTCTTCTTTTCCAGAAATATGAAACAATATCTGCCAATGAAGGAACTGTCTTTGCAGACTTTAAATCTAACGATACAGCAGGAAAACTTGCAAAAGTAAAAGCAACTTTCATTAACGATGATAACTTTAATAATAAAGGAAATCTAGAAAAAACAACTATCATAATAGACCGCACTAAGTTCTTTGCTACTGGTGTATTAGCTATATATACTCTTGTTTTTGCCGCATTATACGTAATGAAACAAGCTATTAGAAAGGATTAACTATGGATCAAAATAATTTAGTCTTCGAAGTTGATGGTGCAATATATGAACTTGTCTACAATTTCAAAGATGCATTTCAAAAAGAAACATTTGAAGAAAAATTAGTAGATGTACTAAAAAATAAACCCTACATAGTTGGAGATATTTCTCATGATAAACTACGACTAAGTGGATTTATTTTAACTAAAGACAATAATAATCCAAAGAATATCAATAATCTTGAAGATTACATATTAGAATACATTAACTTTGGAGCACCATTTTTTGTTGTAAAAAAAAGAAATTCATAAAATTGAAACCTAAGATGAGATAAAGCTCACCTTAGGTTTCTTCTTATTCTTAACTTAGTAAAAGTATCTATTTAAATAAATTTAACACAAACTGCCTCAGGTACAACTACCCCAGAAGCAACAACAGTTAGCTCTCCTGTTTTCTTATTAACAGTGTAAACTGTAATTGTTCCACTATTCTCATTTGTTGCTATGGCTAAATTATTATCCTTTGATAAATCAAAATCTCTAGGACCTTCACCAAAAGTACTAACAGTCTGAACTATCTCTAGTCCTTTGACAGTATTTTCAAAGACAACAATTGCATCTTGCCCTCTATTTGAAACATAAATAAATCTATTGTCATTTGAAATTTTTATAGCACTACCTTTGTTTTCTAGTACAAAATCTTTTGGTAATGTAGGATAATATGTTGGATTTGTCAAATTCCCTTCTCCATCATAATTAAAAGCGATAATTTCACTAGTAAGCTCCGTCATAACAAAAGCTTGTTTTTCATCACTACTGAATACTATGTGGCGCACTCCACTTCCATCTTTAACTTTAAAAGTAGCTACTTTTTCTAAAACCCCTGCATTAAGCTTATACGCTGTAATCTCATCAGTTCCTAAATCACAAGAGAAGACATATTTTTCACTTGGGGTAAATCCAGAAAAATGCACATGAGGTTTCTCTTGTCTTTCGTGTACACCACTTCCTTCGTGATGATCTGTTGATAAAAGTTTTACAAGCTCGCCGTTTTCAACAGAGTAACTATCAATCGTACCTAAATGATAGTTCGCCGATAATAAAGTACTTTTATCAGAGTTTAACTCTACATAACAAGGAGGATTACCTTCTTGGGCAACTGATGTTAATTCTTTCAAAGTTCCATTTCCTTCAACTTCAAAGCTTGTAACAGCACCTTTTCCATCTACTTTTGATACACTATATAAATACTTATTATCATTAGACAATGCTAAATATGTTGGATTGTCAACCTTAGCCACATTTCTAACCTCAAGTACTTTTCCTTCTTCAGATAACTCAACTAAGTATATTCCTTCACTAGTTGCTTTGGTATATGTTCCAATATATGCTCTTACCATTATTATTCCTCCTACTTTCTATAAACTTATTATAACATTTTCCAAAAAAATTTTATAAAATTTTCTCTCGCCTATAATTCGTATAAATCAAAATTATCATTTTTTTTGAAAAGTTAAAATCTCATTTTACGAATTTTTCATCCTTTCTATAAACTTATAATTCGTTTTTAATTGTTTTTTTGTTAAAAAATCAACATTCTGCCAGAAAAATCTACAAAAATTCTAACATTTAAAATTTTACATATCTTAAACTTCTTGATATAATAGTTTATAATAATAGTATATTTTAGGAGGATAACCGTGAAACACGAATTTATATTAGTTCTTGACTTCGGTAGTCAATATAACCAACTTATCACACGTCGCGTGCGTGAGCTTGGTGTTTATTCTGAACTACACGACAACGAAATTTCTATTGAAGAAATAAAAAAAATGAACCCTAAAGGAATTATCCTTTCAGGCGGACCTAACTCAGTATATGAAGAAAACTCTCTTACAATTGATGATGAAATCTTCAACCTAGGTATTCCTGTATTAGGAATTTGTTACGGAATGCAACTTATGCAACACAAACTAGGAGGAAAAGTTGAATCTGCTACAAGTAGAGAATACGGTGCTCATAATGTTGACGTAACTCCAGGAGCTAAACTATTCGAAGGTACTCCTGCATCTCAACAAGTATTAATGAGTCACTCTGATAAAGTTGTTGAACTTGCTGAAGGATTTAAAGTTGTAGCTACTAGTGATAACTGTCCAATCGCTGCTGCTGAAAACGTAGAAAAAGACTTCTACTGCTTCCAATTCCACCCGGAAGTACGTCACTCAGAATACGGTTATGACTTAATTAAAAACTTTATCCGCAACGTATGTAAATGTACTGAAAACTGGACTATCCAAAACTTTATCGATGAGAAAATTGAAGAAATTCGTGCGGAAGTCGGTGATCAAAAAGTTCTTTGTGCTCTTTCTGGTGGTGTAGATTCATCAGTTGTTGCAGCCCTACTAGATAAAGCAATTGGGGATCAACTAATCTGTATGTTTATCGACCACGGTTTACTTCGTAAAGGAGAAGCTGAAGCTGTAATGAACACATTCAGTAAAGAAATCGAAGGTGGTTTCAACATGAATCTAATTAAAGTCGATGCTAAAGACAGATTCCTTGGAAAACTTAAAGGTGTAAGTGATCCTGAGAAAAAACGTAAAATCATCGGAAATGAATTCGTTTATGTATTCGATGAAGAATGTGCCAAACTTCACGACGTGCCATTCCTAGCTCAAGGTACTCTTTACACTGACGTTATTGAATCTGGAACTAAGAATGCACAAACAATCAAATCTCATCATAACGTAGGTGGATTACCAGAAGACATGCGTTTTTCTCTAATCGAGCCACTTAACACTTTATTCAAAGATGAGGTTCGTGCATTAGGAGAAGCTCTTGGTCTTCCTCACGAAATCGTTTGGCGTCAACCATTCCCAGGACCAGGACTTGGTATCCGTGTTCTTGGAGAAGTAACAGAAGAAAAACTTCAAATCGTTCGTGACAGTGACTTCATCTTACGTGATGTTATCGCTAAACGTGGATTAGAAGGAGAAATCTGGCAATACTTCACATGTCTTCCAGATATTCGCTCAGTAGGAGTTATGGGAGATGTTCGTACATATGACTACACAGTTGCAGTTCGTGCCGTAACAAGTATCGACGGTATGACTGCGAGCTGGGCTCACATTCCATTTGAAGTACTTGAAGAAATCTCAGCTCGTATCGTAAACGAAGTTGCTCACGTTAACCGCGTAGTTTACGATATTACAAGTAAGCCACCAGCAACGATTGAATGGGAATAGATTACAAATATAATTTGAATGGAGAATCCTAATTTAACTGCATTTTTAGTTGTTATAAATGTTACAAATCTATTTAATTCAATTAGGTTCCCCACCAAAAACCCCACCAAAATATTTCGGTGGGGTCTTTTTAATAAAATCTTTGATTTCTTACCTTATCTATGCTAAAATATAAATATAAAAAGAGAGAGCCGTTTTAAAGACGGTGGCTCTGGTTTAGTTATTATATAACCATCTTACCTGCCAAAGTATAAAGATGGTTATTTTTTATTGTCTTTTTTCAATGCTACAATACATGCACTAACTACTGAAACAATCAATAGATTTATTCCAATAATCGTCTGTACAATTTCGTAAGCTGACAACTTGCTACTCCTTTCTTCAAGATTTTAGTGTATGCGAGCATAGCACCATCCCCTTTCATATTGAAGTAGCCACCATCTTTATCGGAAGTTTTACACTCCCTAACTTCTCTCTCCAGCTCTGATTATATCAAATTAAACTGAGATAATCAACAACTGATGAGAGATAACAATCTAACGAGTTCTCTTATTTTCCCAGGGGATAAACTTAGTTACGGAACAGTTGTTGCGAAGGCTGAGGAAGCTAAGTCGAACGGGTATTATACTGTAACATTAGGTGACACATTAGGTAAGATTTCTAGAAATCTTGGGGTATCAGTCAATGACTTAGTTCAGTACAATTCAATATCAAATCCTAACTTAATTTTCGTAGGGCAAGTTCTTAAGACACAATCGGAACAAGTTAAGGTGGATAATAAGGTAGTAGAAACACCTGAGGTTAAACCAGTGTCTCTTGATGTGGTTAAGGAAGAAAGTAAACCTAAACCAACGGTTATGAATGCAACGGTTGCACCTAAACCTGTACCAGAAGTTGTGCAAAAAGAGGTTAAAAAAGAAGAGGTAAAACCTGTAGAGACTAAAAAGGTTGAAAAGGAAGTACCTAAAAAGGAAGTAGAAGAAGTTCAAGTTAAGAAAGAAGAACCGAAACAGGTTGCACCAGTTGCTGGTGATAAAGCTAGTGCTATTTATAATGCAGCCTTAGCTCAAATTGGTAAAATTCAAGATTGTACAATGCTTGTAACAAATGCACTTAAATCGGTAGGTATTAATTTCCATGATTGGCCGGCTGGTTACATGAGTTTAGGTACTGTTGTCCCTGCTTCAGAGGCTGTACCTGGTGACTTAATTTATTATCCAGATGGTGGACTAGGTGTTGCTCATATTGGTGTATATGCTGGTAATGGACAAGCGGTTCACGGTGGATGGCAAGGTAACCAGACGGTTCTTAATACAGCTAATGTTGGGCATGGTGCAACGTATATTAGAGTAAGATAACAAGGTGAAACGTTATAGTACTACTAATTAAGCCTTATTCGTTAAGGATATTTATAGGGTGTACGTTCGATACATCTTAATATAAAAAAAAAATAGGAGTGACTCAAAAATCGCGATTTCTTAAGAAATAGTATTTTTAGTCACTCCTTTAAAATATTCTTTTAATACCACACTAAACTTTCTTCATCAGGCATTTTCCCAGAATCGAACAGTCTTTTAACATACGCTTTGGCTTTGTTTGCATAAATAGGGTATCCTAGTTCTTGATCCAGAGTAGATTCAACAATCACATTGACATCTCCTGTTTTCTCGTTTATTTCTATCATTCCAGGTGCGTTATTGTTTTCTGGGTAATACCAATACCCCTTACTTTTTGAATTAGAAATTTTAACAAATTTTATCATGATTTGATACCTCCTTCTTTAAGTTTAAGCCATTCAACTAACGCTTGTTGATAGTTGTATTTTTCTTGTGTTATATTATGAGCAGTAGAATAATCTAACTTATTATTATTCATTAAGTTTAACTCCATAAGTTCATGTTGTAAAAGAATTATATCATGTTCTTGGATATTTGTACCCTCTCTCAATCTCCTCCATGATTCCGCCATATTATAATCGGGGGTAAATCGCTGGATTTTTCCCTTTAAATTATGTTCAGTAATAAATATATGATTATATATTTTCTCTATATCAATTTTAGAAAATCCTGTGTTTTTAGCTATTACTTCTATTTCTAAAACTTTATTTCTTTTTCTTACCGCCTCATAAAACTTAACAGCGTGTTCATCACGTTTCATTTGATAAGGGTCGTTTTCATCATTCCACGCTCCGTATATTGCTCCTTTTATTTTCATATCTTTATTATACACCTTTTTACATTTATCTTCAATCATTTTCCTTGGTAAGACTTTCAGTTACCCTTTTATTTTTAATATAAAAAAAAATAAGACTAACTGAAAAGGTTAGTCTTTTTGTTTATAGTGGGTTGACATTTGTGCTTTAAATTTTAGAAATTAAAGCGTAAATGTCGGATATTTTGTGATATAATAAAGATAGAGAAGGTTTATCAATTAAAAACAGGAGAGGAGTTACAAAAATGGCAGTAGTATCATTGGAAAATAATATTAAAATATATAGTTCAGAATTATCTCATGCACTATTAAAAGTCTCTAATTATAAATTGGATGAGCGTATTGCTCAGACTGTTGCGGAAATTTATGCTCGTAATTTAGATTATTCTGACCCTGAATTGATGCATGTTGGGGTAACTTCGGTTGCTAAAAATCTGATTACAAAAATTAAACAAGAATATTTTAAGGAAACTTATTAAAAAAAAGAAAACCACCTCTGAAAAGAGGTGGTTATTATTTATGCCCTATGGACGTTCTGTACGAACTTCTCCAGTTTTAGAGTTTACCCATACAGTGTAAGTTTCTTGTTTTCGCACTTTGCGAACTTTAGTTACAGGTACAGTCTTTGTACCAACTTTAACTTTTTTAGTTTCGCGAACTTTTCTGATTGTAGTGGCGTATGGATCTTTTACTGTAGATGGTACCGCTAATAATTCATCACCAATTTGTGAGTCAGTTAGATCACTATACCAACCAAGGTGTTTAATTAGTGTACCTTGTCCGTCAACTAAGTCGATAAAGTCGTCGAACAATTGTTTAGTTTCGTAAACATCTTCAGTTGTGTTTTCTGTATATTTTTCATCTACAGTTACTGTACGTGTACGAGTTTCTTCTTTCCAAGTTCCATTATCTTCTTTTGGAGAAGTTGGAGTAGTAGGTTCGTCTTTTGGTTTTGTATCTACTGGAGTAGTTGGTTTTTCAACTGGTTTAGCTGGGTCTGTTGGCTTTGCAGTATCTACAGGTTTAACAGGCTCAGCTGGTTTAGTTACATCTACAGGTTTTGTTGGTTCAGTTGGTTTTACTGTGTCAACTGGTTTAGTAGGTGTAACAGGTTTAGTTGTATCAACTGGTTTTACAGGCTTAACGCTGTCAGTTGGTTTAGTAGGAACTGTAGGTGCTACTGGTGTGTCAGGTTCAATTGCTAATACTTTCTTAGTTTCATATTCAAAGCTTACAGAACCTTTGATAGTGTGAGCTTTTACGGTTTTAGCGAATTCCACACGGTCGCTAACAACAGCTGTATTAGGTAATCTTTTTATTGACTTAACAACTGGAGCTTGTGTTCCAAAGCTTACTTGAATGTCTTTTACTTCACCTTTAGTTAAGTTACCAAAGTTAACAGTTTTAGCTTGAGTTCCGTCAACTGTATATGTTGTTTTAACTTTTTGAACATCTTCATGAGCAGTAACGCGGATTACAGCACCTTGCTCATTTTCTAATACAACAGCACTTACTTTACCAGTTTCTTGAGTTGGCTCAGTAGTTACTTTCACGTCGTTTTCAGCTTTAACGTTTTGATTGACACTAGCTGTTGTTACTGTAGTTAATGCAGCCGCTGCTAGTAGGTAAGATACGGCTTTTTTCGATTTTTCCATAATATCCTCCAAATTTCTATAATTTATCTTCCTATAAAAATAGGAAAAAATTTAATTTATATAATGTAATTACGACCATTATATCAAAAAAAAAAAAAAACGCAAGCTTTTTTTACATAAAAATAATAAGATTATTATGAATTACTTTAGGTAGTTTTAAAAATGATAACAACTATTTTCTGTAAGCACAAAAAGCACTTTTCTAAATTTTTTAGAATAGTGCTTTTCTTAATATTTTTAAAGCTAACATTAATGAAATTATTGTTAGCTTAATATTATACTTTTATTTTATTAAAAACTTTTTCTTTATAGTTTACTTATCATAGAAATTATCTCTATTAAATAGAAAGTAAAAATCAAAAATAACTACTTTATCTTTTTCAATGAGTTTCTTAGTAATTTTAGATTAAACTTTATTGTCTCTACTATTTCACTACATTTTTCTTGTAATTAGTAGGCTTCTTACTTACATTAAGATTCTTTTAATTATATCCATTCCTCAATTTCAAAGTTTAACTCCTCCATTTCTAATTCTTTTGATTCTTTATCTAACCATAATTTCTCTGCCATTTTAAACTCTTTTAATTCTATACATTCCTCAAATTTAGAATTTAACTCTTCAATTTCAAATTTTAACTCTACTATTTTTTGTGAACAAAGTTCTAAAAATCTTTCTTCACAATAATATTGAGATTTGTATTCATCGAATAGCTTTTTGTTAAAATATTCCTTTTCTATATCCCCCTCAAGATTTTTCTGAAAAACAATTAATTCATTTATATAGTTAGAATTTGCTGCAGATAATTTTCTATAGACATCATAAAGGTATTCTTCCGTTACAGTCAAATACCTATCTTCCATAACTCCTGATATCTCCGCAAAAGTAATTTCATAAATCAATTTACAATCTTCTTTTATAATATCATATACTCTCTCTCCCAAGTTATTTTCATTCAATGAAATAATTTCTAAAAATTTATCTAGATTCTCTTCAAAAGCAATATGAAAGTTCTTAAAATAAATATTTTCAACTTTTTTTTCATACATCCCGTTGCTATCTTTAGAATCATATGCAACTTTAGAATTAATAACTTTTACAAAAAAATTTGCAACTTTTATTGCTTTCTCTGACTTACTAAAATTGTATATTGCCTCACATAAAATATCTACATTAGCTTTTTTATAATTTTCTTCAATTTGACGAGACATTAGCTCACTATCACCACACTCCTTAATAGCATCTTCATAAGCCATATATCTTGCATATGGGATATATTCGATTAAATTTTTATTCATTATAAGATGAGTTCTTTTATCTTTCAAAAAATCTAAACAAAAATTAAATATTAAATTATAATAAATTTTCGAATCGGAATTTAGTATATCCTCCATATTCCCCCAAAAAATCTCTAAAACTGATAAAAACTCCATATTTTCTCTTTTTAACTGCATACTCAAATTATCATCGGTATTTTCTGTTATAGCCTTGGGTTTTAACTTCATATTTTCTTTTATTGATTCTGCTATAGTGTAACTTAACAAATCTTTCAACTGCGTATAGTCTTCATTCAGAATATTCTTTATAATCTTTGGTTTATTTTTATACAAATCTGTGCACGTAATTCTCTTTTTTAAATCCTTATATAGGGGTTTCTCTCTTAGAAGTTCCCTCTCATTATTTATTATTTTAATCTTATTATTTAGTCGCTCTTGCGATAATTTACAAAAATAATTTAGTATATAACTCATATTCTCACCTCAAAAACGGAAATTTTCAATTTAAACTTTATCATATTTTCCTGAAAAAATCAATTATTTTGGTGGTATACTATTTACAGGTGGAAGATAAGAGTCCTATAAATTAAATGGAATAAAATAATAATGAAAAACCACCGAACTAAAAAATTTATATTAATATAAAGAAAGGGCTGCTTAATAGCAGTAATGGTGATAACTATGTTAGAAAACACAAAAATAATCCAAGTTGATATTCTATCAACTTTTGGAAATACTGGATATCAAAAAATATCAAAAGATATGTTTTTAAAAAATATTCCAGATAAATTATATGAACTTTGGTATTCACCAAATGAGTTTTCATTTATAAGGCTTATCGATTTAAACAATATTCAATATCTAAGTAATAATGAACTATCAGAATATTATTCTCAGTTAATAATATTAAAAAATAAACTAGAAATTATATTCAATGATATTTCAATACACTCAGATATATCATCACAAGTGTCTACCAAAGATAAGACTAACTTGTTACAAAAAATATATTACGTCATTAGAGGAGGGAAAATATAATGGCTAAACCTAATTGGAATAAAACACTATCGGAGGTTTTAAAACACCCCACAGTACAAGTCGTACTAACAAGTAAGAATACAGGAAAAGAGTATACAGCTGATGTAATTCGTCAACTACCTGTGGTGTCAACCGGAGTTGTAGATGCAGTTGAAGGTGGATTTAAGTATTCTATAGTAGATACAAAAAATAATTTAGAGTATACAATTAAAGCACCTCAAAAAGTAGATGTTGAATTTAGTACAGTTCTGGTATTTAAAAATGTACGTGGAGGTGCTACATCAACTGGAAATGGCTGGTACTCAGCAGAATCTGTTGAATTAGCTAAACACAATGAGTAAGTATCGCAGAATTATTAGAAAGCACGATAGTAAATATCAAAACCATCAGATTATAGCGGTGGTTTTGATATTAGCTATCTTCCTTTCATTGGTACTTACATTTATATTATATAACTTCTTTAAAAAGTACTTACTTTACAATTTTATTTTATCTATAATTCTACTATCATTAATTATTTTTTGCTTAGTGGTTTCACTTAAAAACAGAGAACAAGTTTCTGTATTAGAGATAGATAAAATGAATAAGGAAGCAAATAAATTAGCTACTAGAATAAATAAGTTATTTAACGATAAAACAATCACTGATGTGCTAAAACTTAGTAATTCTACTAGATATGGAGAAGAGATGCCAGAAATATACGTATTTCTTGATAGTTCTTTAAAAGAAGGTTTTATAGCTATAGAAAATATTTCAAATTTTGACAGGGCTGACCGTGATAAATTTGAACAAAAGATATCTGGAGTATTGTCTGGGAAATATCAAAAATATTCTGTTGTAAGCTCTGAGTTAACACTTGATGATAGTTTTATTCTATTCTATTTTGAAGATAGCATAACATCAGAAAGATTAATTATTGAAAATACTGGTGATATAAAAGAAAATATCTCTGAATCTGAACACCATATTAGGCTGGCTAAAAATCTTGTATGGCAATGCAATATTACTGCTCATTTGTCAATAATAGCACGCACACGTACAGGTAAGTCAGTTCTTGCTGGTGAATATATGGCTAAATTAATGCTCTTACAGAACTGGATTGTTGAATATAATTCAGCAAAATACGATAGATACGTCAAAGAATTCAACGGAAAAAGTGACCCTATTGAAATTGTTAAACGTGCAGAATACTGGTGTAGTGTTATGGAGAATAGACTACAAGAAATCAATAATGCTGGGAAGGATAAATACCTAGATATGAAAGATATGCCTAATATAGCCATTTTCTTTGATGAACTCGGTAATTTAAACGCTTCTCTTGAATCGCTTGATAAAACAGATAAAACACTAAAAATTACATCCAGATGGATAACAGCAATTAACAGACTTTCAGCTACAGGAGCGAGTGCAGGGATTCATATAATTGCAATATCTCAATTTGCCACTAAAGAAGGATTTTTACCATCCTTAGCTAGAGTAAACTGTTCTGATGCTGTAATTATGCTTGGTGGGGCTGCTGACTCTCCAACGGAGAGACAATATTTAATGAGTGGCTTCGCAGACTTACCTAAACGAAGTTACAAAAAAGGGCAAGGAATTGCCCGAATACAAGGATCAGGAAGAAAGTGGGAAACACCCCATTTTTATGAAACCCCGTTTTTTAAAAAATTTTAAGATATAAGATAGGAGAACTAAACTATGTGTAATTTAAAGGATTTCAATCCCGTTTTAAATAATAAAATATTAAGAGAGTATTCACGATTATATAATGAAGCTAATCATGACTTTATAAATAATAAATATATTAATTATGATAAAATCACAAAAATTGAAGAATGGATATTTAACGAATACTTACTTCTTGTAGAAATCGCAAAAGATAGACATAATATAGAATTATTATCTGATGCATTTATTAATTTATATGTTTTGCCAGTAAAATATAATCATGAAATATCACAATATATCTATTCTGTAGACATTGCAAAGAATCTGGATGAAAAACAAGATAGAATCTGTGCATTTGAACAACGATACGGCATTAAATATAATTTTGCTAAAACATTAATAGAAACTTACGAAGACGATGAGTATTTCTTTTCGTAGGATTATAAAAAAAATATGATGTTAATTATTAATTAATTCCTAACGCCTGGGTGGAACAGGGCTTGTCAATGTTCCACCCAGTAAAAAAACAATAAAATCAATACTTTAAGTCGATTTTCAAAAAAATAAAATCAAGAAAAATCAAGAGAATAATTAAA
>NZ_CAUSAI010000022.1:0-28821 GCF_963529685.1 uncultured Gemella sp. | reverse complement strand
GTAATTCTGATGTACTTGTTGTTATCGGAATTGGTGGATCTTACTTAGGAGCTCGCGCGGCTATTGAGATGTTAAATGATAGTTTCTATAACTTCTATGAAAAAGATAGAAAAACACCTCAAATTTTCTTCGTAGGTCACACTATTTCTTCAAGTTATACTCAAGAATTAGTTAATTACTTAAAAACTACAGGAAAAGATTTCTCTGTAAACGTAATTTCTAAATCTGGTACAACTACTGAGCCTGCAATTGCATTCCGTATCTTTAAAGAATTACTTGAAGAAAAATATGGTAAAGAAGGAGCAAAAGAAAGAATCTTCGCTACTACTGATAAAGCTCGTGGAGCATTAAAATCACTAGCAGATGATGAAGGATACGAAACATTTGTAGTACCTGATGATATCGGCGGACGTTTCACAGTTCTTACTGCGGTAGGATTACTTCCAATTGCTGTAAGTGGAGTTGATATTGACAAAATGATGGCTGGAGCGAAATTAGCTCAAGATGAACTTTCTTCACCAGATTTAAGTACTAATATTGCTTATCAATATGCTGTAATGCGTAACGTACTACAACAAAAAGGTAAATTAATTGAGATTCTTGTTTCTTATGAACCATCAATGGTTTACTTTAATGAATGGTGGAAACAACTTTACGGTGAATCTGAAGGTAAAGATGGAAAAGCGTTATACCCATCAAGCGTTTGTTTCTCAACTGATCTTCACTCAATGGGACAATATGTTCAAGAAGGGCGTCGTATTTTAATTGAAACTATCCTAAAAGTTAAATCACCAAATAAAGATATCGAACTTAAAGAAGCTGAAAATAATTTAGATGGACTTAACTATTTGGCTGGAAAAACTATGGACTTTGTAAATACTAAAGCATTTGAAGGAACTCTTCTTGCTCATACAGATGGTGGAGTACCTAACTTTGTAGTAGAACTTCCAGATATGAGTGAGTTCACATTCGGATACTTAGTATACTTCTTTGAAAAAGCTGTAGGTATTTCTGGATATATGCAAGGATTAAATCCATTTGACCAACCTGGAGTAGAAGCGTATAAGAAAAATATGTTTGCTCTTCTAGGAAAACCTGGATTTGAAGAGTTAAAAGCAGAGTTAGAAGAAAGATTAAAATAATAATATAAAAAGCTGATAGAAGGATGAATTCCTTTATCAGCTTTTTTAATATATGAAGGGATGCCATATCTTAGAAATTTTTATATTTTTCTTTTTACTGTTTTAAGTGTAGCTTGCGACACCTCCATATCTTTTGCTATCATCAAAAGGATATTTCAGTTAGAAAATGAGCCTATAGTCTCATTTTCTCGAAGTAAAACACAAACGTGTTTTACTTCAGCTACTACAAAACAGTAAGAAAAATAAAAAAACTAATCAATAAATGAAATAAATATTTTTAGTTATCAGTAATTTTGTTCAAATATTTTGTAATGGTGAAAGGGAGTGACTCAAAAATTGTGATTTTCGTAGAAAACGATTTTGTCGAGTCACCCCTGCACAGTTTATTAGATATCTAAAAAGCTTTTATAAAGCAAATTTAGATATCAATAAACCACTGCGTCTATGAGTTCCCATATGAATTTTGTTAAATTTCAGGACTTTTGGGTCAACCACTCGGTGAAATTAAGTACGTAATTTAATTTTCAAGTACTCTAGAGTCTTGATACACTTGACTTTTTGAAAATACTCTCCGAAAACTCTCCGAAGCTAGAGGAAAAAACCTATTTTTTGATGAAAATCATTTTAGAAACTGAAAAGCAAAATAAGAATATTTTAAGATGAAAAAAATTAAAATTAATAATCTTCTAAAAAAATATTTACATATGTTAAAACATATGTTAAAATATATATTGTTAGGAGGTAAACTCATGAGTTCGAAAGAATTAATAAAACAGCTTAATAAATTAGGTTGGCAAGAAGTCCGAATAAAAGGTAGTCACCACCAATTTAAGCACCCTAACAAAGATTATCTTATAACTGTACCGCACCCAAAGAGAGATTTACCAAAAGGGACGGCACAAAAGATATTAAAACAAGCGGGCTTGAAATAAAGCCCCTTGATTTTAGGAGGTTAACCACATGAAATATATGTATTACGCAGTATTTACACAAGAAAAAGATTATATAGATATAACATTCCCAGATTTAAAAGGTTGTATTACTTTTGGTGATAATTTAGAAGAAGCTTTGTACATGAGTAAGGACGCTCTAGAGGGATATTTATTAGTATTAGAAGATGAAAAAATGAGTATACCAAAACCAAGTACATATCAAGAGTTACAAGCTAAATTAAACGATAATCAACAATTACAATTAATTAATGTTGATACTGATTTTATTAGACGTAGAGAAGAAAATAAA
The DNA here is from genome assembly GCF_963529685.1 of uncultured Gemella sp. Lineage (GTDB taxonomy): Bacteria > Bacillota > Bacilli > Staphylococcales > Gemellaceae > Gemella. Next base: position 26,437 of record NZ_CAUSAI010000022.1, on the reverse strand, counting down.
GCAGTAAATAAAATGGTTACTTTACCTAAATGGTTAGTAGACTTAGGGAAAGAGAAAAAAATAAACTTTTCACAAGTATTACAGCAAGCTTTAAAAAATGAATTAGGAGTATAACAAAGTTAAAAAGGCAGTGGAATAAATCCACTGTTTTTATTTTTATTTAAGTTGGTGCATTTTGCACTAACTTTATTTTTTTAGTTTGTATATTTTTCATAAAGAAATTAAATATTAAACCCTCTGTATATCTTTTGTATGCTCTCTACTCTATATACAAACCTAGTAATTATACAAGGTACATTGATTATACTAGAGCATATAAGAGCTTGTTTATTCTATGTAGTTCTATATAAAAGGTATTTATCTTAAAAGAATATCTAACAAAGAATTACAAGAGTATTGATATTCAAGAGAAGTAATATTATATGGTGATAATTGCATTCGCTACATTAATACAAGAGGTAGCTAAGAACATGTATTAATCATATACAAGTAATTAAGATTATGTGTAGATATCTAAATTAGGTTGATTAATCGTATCAGATACTAGAGGATAAGCAACACTAATATATATTCATTCGGTTATATCATATCATTATATATTCATAGATAGCTAACTAATGTAGATTGATATGTACTACATTTGTTGGGCTTATTCCAGTTACCTAATCACCTTATACCATAAGGCTATATAGTTGATACAAGTATCATGATTGAATAGGTTTGTTGTTAGTGATAGATAGATACATCAAGTAATTAATAACAATGAACTAAGATACAAAGACATGAGCCAAGTCAAGGGCTAAGGATAGTATAAGGATATATTACTATAAAAGGTATGAGGTATACTTCCCTTATTTGAGAAGACCGCCCTCCTATTAAAAATCTCAAAAAATAAAAAAACTTAAAGACCAACCTGTGCCCAATCATTCACAAAGGAAATGACTTACTAACCATTATTGGAAAAATTAAGACAAAAAAAGAACTTCTCATCTAATTTTGAGAAGTCTTTCAATGTTTGCTAAACTTTATTTCTACAGTAATTATAAACCATTAAAAATAAAAAATCAATAGGTTTATTTCTTGAAATTCATCAATGATAAAATGTAGTTAAAAATACTTAATAAAAAGAAAAACGCTAAGGGCTGCAACCCAAAGCGTAAAAAATAAAATGCATTTCCACAAAGATGGGCGTCCTGTACCATCCATCTTCCTTAAACATATTATATCATATACTTCTAAAGAATAAAAGTTATAATGTAGTTACAGAAAATAAAAAAAGCCTAGTGATAGTACCACTAGACAAAAATAAATCTCATTATTTAAATGAGCGTGTACCCGCAAAAAATATTATATCATAGCAATACATATCAAGTAAAACGATATACTAGAAATAATCAAAATTCTTGTTAAACTACTTTAATTTATTAGGAAAAAACAGATAGTAAAATACTACCTGTTATCTCATTTATTTATAGAACTACTGGCACTTATTTAATGTGTTTTTGTTTCCCAAAACTCTCCGAACTCTCTCCGAAAAGTCTTAAAATTTGATATTGTATAGAAATCTATTTACTTAATAAGATACTATTATATCAATGGTTAGAAGTGTTTTAAAATATAATCTATATTAGCTTAATTAAGCCTGTAGTCTTAATTTCACCGATGAAACTTTTTAAAGATCCATTTTCACCATTCCAAAATATTTGAATATAATTAATAACAGTAAAAACTTAATTTTTATATCAATAACTTTATTTTATGTGTTCCTTACTGTTTTGTAGTAGCTGAAGTAAAATACACTTGTGTTTTACTGCGAGAAAATGAGATTATAGGCTCATTTTCTAACCGGAATATCCTTTTGAGAAAACAAAAGTACACTTAAAACAGTAAGTTTAAAATTTTTTAAAAAAAGAACGATTCTATAAATTAGATTTTAATAAAATCGTAATTTATGAATCGTTATTATCTTTTTGCCATAGTTACAAATGTGAATTTATCAGGTCTGTAAGTAAGTATTCCGTATTGGAGAATATTCCCATTAGATAAATATGTGATACTTTCTACAACGGCGACCATGTTATACTCACCTAAATCCATATTTTGTTTTTCTTCTTCAGATGCATATCTAAATGATATTTGACGACGAGAATGTGTAATATTTAGTCCTAATTCTTTTTCTAAATATTTATAGATTGAAGACTCAGCTATTTCTTTATTAAGGAATGGGACAAGGTTACGATCAAAATATGACACCTCGTATTCAAGTCGCTCGCCGTTTATCATTCTGCTACGACTAACTCTATAAAAATCATTATTTTCATCAGCTCCAAAAATATTCATTATTTTCTTATCACCTTGAATAATGTAAAGCGATTCAAGAGTTGTTTTAATTTCATATTTTCCATCGATATTTAACTCTGAAGAAGTTTTAATATTTCCAAGATAGTTATTTTTAATTCTACCGTGTCCTAGAATTAAGGAGTTTTTACCCTTGATTTTTTGGATATAACCATTAATTTCTAAAAGAGATAGTGCTTTTCTGATTGTGTCTTTAGAATAACCGTATTCTTTTACTAACTCATTTTCACTTGGTAATTCTGTATTACGCTTATAAAAACGAGTATCTATTTTTCCTTTTAAGTCATTATAGACTTTTTTGTATTTACTCATATATTGTTTTCCTCGCAAAATTTATCTACTTAATTATAAATGGACTCTGCTCAAATTGCAAGAGTTAAGGACATCTTTCATTATTTGTATAACATTTACGTATATGTTGGCGAAAAAAATAAAAAGAATTACATAAATGTTGTTGACAAAATGAAAGTGTTTTATTATAATAATAGGTGTTAAGTGATAAAACTTATTTTGTAAAGATAAGTTATAAATATAACGGAGGATAAAACAATGACAAAACGTTCAAGTGGTGTTTTGATGCACATTACATCATTACCGGGACAATTTGGAATAGGAACATTTGGTAAAAGTGCTTATGATTTTGTAGATTTCCTACAAGAAACAGAACAAACTTACTGGCAAATTTTACCATTAACAACTACAAGTTATGGTGATTCACCTTACCAAAGTTTCTCAGCAGTAGCAGGAAATCTGAACCTAGTTGATTTTTCTTTATTAGTAGAAGCTGGATTGCTTGAAGAAAGCGACTATTCAGATGTTAATTTCGGCGATAATCTTGAAAAAGTTGATTATGCTTTATTATTCGAAGCTAGAAGACCGATTTTAGAAAAAGCAGTAGCTAACACAATTAAAAATAGTGAAATATTAGCTGAAATTGAAAAATTTGAAGCAGAAAATTCAAGCTGGTTAGCTGATTATGCTGAGTATATGGCTATAAAAGAAAGTTTCGGGTATCAAAGTTTCATTCATTGGGATGAAGAAATTAAAAGAGCTGATAAAACTGCACGTGAAAAATATCGTACAGAACTTCAAGATAGCATAAGATACTATACAGTTACTCAATATTTCTTCTTTAAACAATGGTTAGCGTTGAAAGAATATGCTAACAGTAAAGGAATTAAAATAATTGGGGATATGCCAATTTATGTAAGTGGAGATAGCGTTGAAATGTGGACTATGCCAGAACTATTTAAAGTTGATGAAAACAATGAACCGCTTTATGTTGCTGGATGTCCTGCAGATGATTTTAGTCCTACTGGACAACTTTGGGGTAATCCAATCTATGATTGGAAAAAACACAAAGAACAAGGTTTCTCATGGTGGATTTATCGAGTGCAAGAGAGTTTTAAAATTTACGATGTACTTCGTATAGATCACTTCAAAGGTTTCTCTGATTTTTGGCAAATTGATAGAGATGCTGAAAATGCAGTCAACGGTACTTGGGAAGCTGGACCAGGAATTGAATTATTCCAAAAAATTAAAGAGCAATTAGGTGATTTACCGATTATCGCAGAAAATCTAGGATTTATAGATGAGAAAGCGGAAAAATTATTAGATGATTCTGGATATCCAGGTATGAAGATTCTTCAATTTGCTTTCCCAGGAGAAGATAATTTAGATCGTCCACATCACTATACACAAAATAGTGTAGCATACACTGGAACACATGATAATGACGTAGTTAACGGATGGTATGAAAAATTAAGCGAATCAGAAAGAAAGCTAGTTTCTGAATACTTAAACCGTCGTGATGAAGAACCTATTACTGAAGCAATGATTAGAGGAATTTACTCATCAGTAAGTGATTATGCAATCGTAACAATGCAAGACTTGTTAGATAAAGATGCAACAAGTAGAATGAACGTTCCATCAACAGTTGGAGGAAACTGGGAATGGAGAATGCTTGCAGAAGATCTAACAGAAGAGAGAAAAGAATTTTTAAGAAACATTACAGTAAGATATTCAAGAGAGAGGGTATAAAATGTCATTTAGTAAATATGTATTAGATAATACAAATAAAGAACTAAGTACTTTAGATAACAAAGAAATTTATAAACAATTATTAAACTATGTAAAAGAAGAAGCTGATAAAAAAGCGCACAATAATGATAAGAAAAAAGTTTACTACATTTCAGCAGAATTTTTAATTGGTAAACTATTATCAAACAACCTAATTAACTTAGGAATTTATGAAGAAATTGAAAAAGAATTAAAAGCAGCTAATAAACGTCTTAGCGATGTTGAAGAAGCAGAATTAGAACCATCACTTGGTAACGGTGGTCTTGGACGTTTAGCATCTTGTTTCATCGATTCAATCTCATCATTAGGAATTAATGGTGATGGTGTGGGATTAAACTACCACTGTGGATTATTCAGACAAGTATTTGTTAAAAATGAACAACATGCAGAGCCAAACTTCTGGATTGAAGATTCTTCATGGTTAAGAGATACTGATATTAAATATACAGTGCCTTTTAAAGACTTCAACTTAACATCAACACTAAAAAGAATTGACGTATTAGGATACAAAAAAGATACTAAAAACTATCTAAATCTATTTGATATTGATTCAATTGACAGCAGTATTATTGAAAAAGGAATTAGTTTTGATAAAACTGAAATTGAGAAAAACTTAACATTATTCTTATATCCAGATGATAGTGATAAAAATGGTGAATTACTACGTATTTACCAACAATACTTCATGGTATCAAACGCAGCTCAATTAATCTTAGATGAAGCTATCGCTAAAGGAAGTAATGTTCATGATTTATACGAATATGCATATGTTCAAATCAATGATACTCACCCAAGTATGGTAATTCCTGAATTAGTACGTTTGTTAACTGAAAAACATGGAATTAAATTTGAAGAAGCGTACACAATCGTTCAAAAAATGACTGGTTACACAAACCACACTATCTTAGCTGAAGCATTAGAAAAATGGCCATTAGAATTCTTAGAAGAAGTAGTGCCACACTTAGTAAAAATTATTAAAAAATTAGATGCTGTTATTAGAGAAAAATATGAAGGTGAAGATATTCAAATCATCGATAAAGATGACAGAGTACACATGGCAAACATGGATATTCACTTCTCTAACAGTGTAAACGGGGTTGCTTACCTACACACAGAAATCCTTAAAAACTCTGAGTTAAAACACTTCTATGAATTATACCCAGAGAAATTTAACAACAAAACAAACGGTATTACATTCAGACGTTGGTTAGAGTTTTCTAATAGACCATTAGCAGCTTACTTAAAAGATCTAATTGGTGATGAGTACTTAACAGATGCAACTAAATTAGAAAAATTACTAGCATTTGTAGACAGCAAAGAAGTAGCAGCTAAGTTAGAAGAAATCAAACATGAGAACAAACTTGTTCTTAAAGAATACCTAAAAGAAACTCAAGGTATCGAATTAGATGAAAACAGTATTATCGATACACAAATCAAGAGATTCCACGAATATAAACGTCAACAAATGAACGCTTTATATGTAATCAAAAAATACTTAGACATTAAAAATGGAAAATTACCAGAAAGAAAAATCACAGTATTCTTCGGTGGTAAAGCTGCTCCAGCTTACATTATTGCACAAGATATCATTCACTTAATTCTATGTCTATCAGAATTAATCAACAATGATCCAGAAGTAAATAAATACTTAAATGTATTCTTAGTAGAAAACTATAACGTAAGTGTTGCAGAAAAATTAATTCCAGCAACTGATATAAGTGAACAAATCTCATTAGCTTCTAAAGAAGCAAGTGGAACAGGTAACATGAAATTCATGCTAAACGGAGCTTTAACACTAGGAACTCTAGACGGAGCTAACGTGGAAATTGACGAACTAGTTGGCCGTGAAAATATCTACATTTTCGGTAAGGAAAGTGATGAAATCATTAAACTTTATGAAACTGCTGGATATGTTTCAAAAGAATACTATGAAAAAGACGGTGTTAAAGAAGTTGTAGACTTCATCGTTTCTAAAGAGTTAGTAAAACTTGGAAATAAAGAAAGATTAGAAAGATTATACAACGAACTACTTAACAAAGACTGGTTCATGACACTTATTGACTTTGAGGAATATTACGCTAAGAAAGAAGAAATGTTAGCAGACTACGAAAATCGTGAATTATGGATGAAGAAAGTTATTTCTAACATCGCAAAAGCAGGATTCTTCTCATCTGACCGTACAATTGCTCAATACAACGAAGATATTTGGAATAAATAAAAAGAAGGGAACATATTATGAAACTATTAACAATTAATGTTCACAGTTGGTTAGAAGAAAATCAACTTGAAAAACTTAATATTTTAGCGAAAACTATCGTAGAAAAAAAATATGATGTAGTAGCGATGCAAGAAGTAAATCAGTTGATTAATAGTGCAGATGTTCATGATGGTATAAAAGAAGATAATTTTGGAAAATTATTATTAGATAAAATTAAGGAATATGGGGAAGATGGATACAGCTACTACTGGACATACTCTCACATAGGATTTGATAAATTTGAAGAAGGACTAGCAATATTAGCTAAAGGTGAAGTTGTTGCCGTAGAGGATTTTTACTGTACGGCACAACAAACTGTAACTTCTATCGAATCAAGAAAAATTTTAAAAGTTGATCTTAAAGTAAATGATGAGATCGTAGAATTTTACAGTTGTCATATGAATTTGCCAACTTGTAAAGGGGAAGACATAGATCAAAATCTTAGCAACCTAATTAATTATACAAATAACAAAAATCTTAAAGTTTTCATGGGGGATTTCAATACAGACTATTTCCATCAAGTAGATGATTATAAAAATATACTTGATAAAGGATTATATGATACGTATGAATTAGCCGAGGAAAAAGACGGGGGAATAACTGTATATAAAAATATAAGTGGTTGGGAAGATTCTATGTGTCAGAAAAAATTGGATTATGTATTTATTAATAAAAAAATGAATGTTAAAGAAAGTTTTGTTATATTTAATGATGATAATTATCCAATTATTTCTGATCATAATGGTTTAGAAGTAACATTAGCAGAAAAATAAAAAAAAGGAGGAAAATGTTATGTTACAAAAAATTCAGCGTTTTGGAGGCGCTATGTTAATGCCATCTATTATGTTCGCATTCTTCGGATTAGTAGTTGGATTAACTTCAATCTTTAAAAACCCTAACTTAGTAGGGAGCATCGCGACAGAAGGTACTCTTTGGTACAACTTCTGGTTCGTAGTAGAGCAAGGAGGATGGACAATCTTCAATCAAATGCCAGTAGTATTCGCACTTGGTATTCCAATCGGTCTTGCTAAAAAAGCAAACGGTCGTGCAGCATTAGAAGCGTTCTTAATCTACATGGTTTTCAACTACTTCATCAACGGATTCTTAACTCAATTCAAATTCTTTGGAGTAGATGTAACACCAGCTCTTAAATTACCTACTGGTATTACAAGAATCGCTGGAGCAATCACATTAGATACTTCAATCATCGGTTCTATTGTTATTGCATCTATCTCAGTATGGATTCACAATAAATACTTTGACAAAAAACTTCCTGAATTACTAGGAATTTTCCAAGGGTCAACATTCGTTATCTTAGTTGGTTTCCTAATCATGATTCCAGCTGCATTTGTAACAGCTTTATTATGGCCTAAAGTTCAATTAGGAATCGCTGCTTTACAAGGATTCTTAAAAGTTTCAGGAATTGCAGGGGTATTCACTTACACATTCCTAGAAAGAATTTTAATCCCAACAGGATTACACCACTTCATCTATGGACCATTCATGTTTGGACCAGCAGTAGTAGAAAATGGAATCACAGCTTACTGGGTACAACACATTCAAGAGTTCTCTCAAAGCTCAACTCCATTAAAAGAGCTATTCCCTCAAGGTGGATTCTCATTACACGGTAATTCAAAAGTATTTGGTTTACCAGCAGCAGCTTTAGCTATGTATGTAACAGCTAAAGACAGCAAGAAAAAAGTTGTAGCAGGGTTATTAATCCCAGCAGCACTTACAGGTTTCTTAACAGGAATCACTGAACCAATCGAGTTCACATTCTTATTCGCAGCACCAATGTTATTCGCTACTCACGCAGTATTAGGTGCATTAATGTCAGCAACTATGTACCAATTTGGAGTTGTAGGTAACTTCGGAAGTGGATTAATCGACTTCTTAGCTCTTAACTGGTTACCAATGTTCAAAAACCACTCATCTCAAGTATTCGTTCAAATCGCAATTGGATTAGTATTCTCAGTAATCTACTTCTTCGTATTTAGATTCTTAATCCTTAAATTCCAATTAAACACACCAGGACGTGAAGCAGATGATGCTGAAACTAAACTTTACTCTAAACAAGAGTACCGTGAAAAAGGTAAAGAAGCAGCTAAACCAGAAGTTAGAGATGATGCAGCTACTCACGATGATCAAGCAGTTATCATTTTAGAAGGTTTAGGTGGTAAAGATAACATCGTAGACGTTACTAACTGTGTAACAAGACTACGTGTTAACGTTAAAGATGAAAGCCTAGTTAAAGATGATGAATTCTTAAAACGTTCTGGAGCTCTTGGAGTTGCTCGTAACGGTAAAGCTATTCAAGTAATCATCGGATTCTCTGTTGGACAAGTTAGAGAAGCTTTCGAAAAAGAATTACATAAATAAGATTATAAATAAAAAAGAAATTGACGTAAAAGTCAGTTTCTTTTTTTATGTCCAAAATAGAGTTTAAATGTGAATAATTAGTTTTTACTAAATACGGGATGTAGTTTGGATTATACTGATTTTCTATGTGTAGAATTAATAAAGAGTTATTTTAAAAGTAGCTTATCGTTACAAATTTGTAACTTTTATAAAGAAAAGTACTATAAAAATGCTAGAAACATCCAATTTTGTAATGTTTTGTAACTTAAATAAGTTTTTATAGTAAAATATAGTTGTCTTATTATATTGACGATTCGATTATTTTTATTCCGAGTTTATCACTTGGGAAGAAAAATAATAGACAGAAACTCAGTAATCCTACGAGAAGAAGTCTATTATTTTTTTATTTTATCTTATGAAGTTAAATCTTAAGGGAAGGTAGAAAATAAGGAAGAAAGGAAAGCTTTACCTAACACAGGATTACAAACAACTTCTTATGGATTATTAGCGACAATCATAGGATTATTTGGAGCTATGGGATTAAGAAGAAAAAATAGATAATATATAATAATTATTTCAAATATGGGGCTGACTCAAAAGTCCTAAAATTTAACAAAATTCATATAAAAACTCATAGAAACATGTGGTTTATTGATATCTAAATTCGCTTTATAAAAGATTTTTAGATATCTAATAAACTGCACGGGAGTGACTCAATAAAATCGATTTTTACGAAATCATGATTTTTGGATCACTCCCTTTTTTAAGTACGCTATTCGTAATATTTTTCTTCAGCCTTTGACTTTGAAAAATAAACGATTACCGTAATCCTTATTTAGAAGATATTACACTCCCTAACTTCTCTTTTCAACTCGATTATATCAAATAAAAATTTAATAATCAATTGTCAAAGGAATTATTCTAAAAAATAGTATGTAGAATATAAATTATTCTGTAATCTATTTTTAGTTTTTGTATTTCTTACAATATAATAGATTGAACGAGATTATTAGTTGAAAAAGTGATATAATTAATTTTAGATAAAAAACAACACGATATATGGAGTATTTCTGATGATAAACAAAGAGGATCTATACAAATTAGATGAACTTTCTCCAGATGGTACATTTACAACCGGAGAAGATATACCAACATATTTAAATATAGGAAAGTTAAGAGAATATGTAAAAGAGAACAATATATCCCTAGATGAATTAACAGAAGAAGAAAAATATAAAATAATGAGTACTTTTTGATTTTAGTAGATGAGGAATAACTATGTTGCTTTTGAAATTGATTAAAATTATTAATAATATTGTTGTATATAATTATTTCCCGGGGAACGCTGAAGATTATGGAACTATAGAGTTGGACTTGAAATCAAGAGAGGCTAGATTAATTAAACGAGCAGATAAATATAAACAAACAATGTATTTAATGCATGCATATCAAGGATTATTGAGAATATTAGATGAAAATGATTTTTCAGATATAAGAGTAGTTGCTTGGTATTAGAAAATGTAAAAGAGAAACACCTGGTAAATTTACCAAGTGTTTTTTATTTTATTACCTAGGGAGTTCAAATCCAGGTGAAGAGATTAGTTCTTCAAACATTTCTTTTGCTTTTCGTGCTATCAACGGAGTGTCTTTTTTGAATTCGCAAATTAATTTCCCATTCTGTATTCTATCAACAATATAAGGTTCAAAAATATCGGATAAATAAATAAATTTCTCAAAATCATTCATTTTATTATAGTCATCATTAAACATATTCTTTAGCCTCTTTCAAAATAATCTTTCATTTATATTATAATCATTTTATACTATGTTTACAACAGGAATTAGTTTTTTGTTGTATTAATCTTTTTGTAATTTGAAAAATGTTATTTTAAATAATGTATATTTTATGAGAAAATGTTATAATTAATTGGATTATATAGAGTATTATAAGGAGAAATATTTATGGTTGATGATAAATTACTATATGAGTTCGATGAATATGCAACAGATAGTAGATATACAGCATCTGAAAATCTTTATCCAGATCTTGATATGGGAAGATTAAGTGAATATATAAAAAATAACAATTTAAGATGGAAAGACTTGACAGAAGAAAAAATAATAGAAATATTAAATATAAGAGGTAAAAATAATAATGTGTAATAAGAAATTATCTGAAAATGATTTTAAAAAGTTCAGTTATTTAAGGCATATACCTAACTGTCATAAAACTGATGAGGAATTTGAAAAGCATTGCTAATTTGCTAAAAGGTTAGGACTTCCAAACTCTGATAGAAATTTAAAAATTAGACCATTACATGAAAAATAAAAGTATTTAGTATAGTTTATAAGTACTTTTATTATAACGGACTGTGATTAACTTATAGAACTATTGGCGCTAGATTTTTTGTTAAGTTTTCACTGATTTTTCAAAAATGATGTGACTACCAAAAGTTCTAAAATTTAACAAAATTCATATAAAAACTCATAGAAACATGTGGTTTATTTATATCTAAATTCGCTTTATAAAAGATTTTTAGATATCTAATAAACTGCACGGGAGTGACTCAATAAAATCGATTTTTACGAAATCACGATTTTTGGATCACTCCCTTTTTAAGTTTCTGTTGTATATGATATTTGTAATATTTTTTCAGACATACAATAATTCCTTGTTTATTTTTCCTTATTTACAACTATTATGTTAGTGTATGTATTTTGTACATTTTTGTACTTAATTATATAATGTATTATTTGTTCTTTTTATAGAAATCAATTTAAAAATACAGATACAAAAGCATTGTAATTCTAATAATAATATATTATAATTAATTATAATACAAAAAAAGGATAAAAATATACTAAGGAGTATAAAAGGATGTTAGAAGGAATAAAAAAATTACCAATAGAAATACAAAATAAAGATGCTATAGAAATCTTTAAGAAATTATCAAGTGTCAATAAAAAAATAGGAAAACTTGACACAATTTTAAGAAAATCGATAGTAAATAAGTCGATATTAAGTTTGCTAACGCTTAATGAATCAGTTCAATCTACTAGAATTGAAGGGACACAAGTTACATTTTATGAAATCATGGAAAATAAAAGTAAAAAAAATAAATCTTGGCAACAAACTGAAGTGCTTAATTATCATAAAGCAATAGAACATGGAGTTAAATTGATAAAAAGTGGTGATGTAATTTCTACCAGAATGATTAAAGAATTACATGCTATTTTAATGGAAGATGCACGAGGAACGGTTTCAAATAAAGGGGAATTTAGAAAGATACAAAACTTTATTGGACCAGATAAAAAAATAGAAAATGCAGTTTATATTCCAATAAATGCAAATTTAATAAATGAATATATGACAAATTTAGAATATTTTATAAATGGAGAATATCATAGAGATTTCGATAAAAAAGTGGGTGAGGATAAAGAATTATTTGATCACCAAATAGATTCACTTCTTAGAATAGCGATAATGCATGCACAATTTGAATCTATTCATCCGTTTTTAGATGGCAATGGTAGATTAGGGCGTATATTAATAGTTTTGATGGCGATAAAAGAAAAAATAATGGAAGCTCCGTTATTTTTCGTTAGTGAAGAGTTAGAAGTGGAAAGAATAAGATATTATAATACTTTAAATGAAACAAGAGGAGAAACGCCAAGTTGGGTAAGTTGGATAATTTTCTTCTTGAATGCAAGTGAAAGAATGGCTAATAAAATTATAGAAAAAATAGAAACTGCAGAAACACTCGCATCTACAGGATTAAATAAATGTAAAACATCAGTTCAATCGGACGTTTGGTTAGCAACATTTAGAGAGCCAATAGCAACAGCAACTGATATAGCCGAGATAACAGGGTACCATAAACAAACGGTAAAAAAAGCATTGGATTACCTTGTTGTTAATAATTTATTAGATAAGGATAAATCGTCTAGAAGAAATATAAAATATTATAACTATGATCTAATCAGAACTATAGGGTAATATTAAAAATTTAAAAGCCTAAGATTATTTTTAGTTTTTTTATAGCTACAGCTATAGTAATATAATATGATTTTGTGAAAAGGTAGTTATAAAGTTGTTCAACAAAACTACTTAATAGAAATATGATGATGACTCAAAAATTGTGATTTTTACGAAATCGCGATTTTTGGGTCACTCTCTTTATATTTTATTACCTAGGAAGTTCAAATCCAGGTGAAGAGATTAAACTTTTAATTTTTTCTTGTGCTTCATAAATTATATCAGGAGTTTCAGCTTTAAAAACTTTTTTCAATTCACCGTTTATTACCTCATAACTAATATAAGGATCGCACATCTTTATTAAATATGAATATTGTTCATATTCATTCATATTTTCTAAGTTAAACATATTCTTTAGCCTCTTTCAAAATAATCTTTCATTCATATTATAATCATTTTATACTATGTTTACAACATAAATTAGTTTTCTTTAGTATTAATTTTTTGTAAATTGAAAAATGTTATTTTAAATTATTTGTGTTTTATGCTAAAATTATATATGTTATGAATACATGGAAAAAATAAAGAGAAAGGAACTTTTGAGATGAAATATACTCCAATGATAGAACAATATCTGAAGATAAAAAAAGACTATCAAGACACGTTTGTATTTTACCGTCTTGGTGATTTTTATGAGATGTTCTTTGAAGATGCGATTAGAGCGTCAAAAATATTAGAAATAACTTTAACTGCTCGGGATGGAGGAGCTGAAAAAATTCCTATGTGCGGAGTTCCATTTCATTCAGCAGCTACTTACATTGATACTTTAGTTAATAACGGGTATAAAGTAGCGATATGTGAACAAGTTTCTGAACCTGGTCAAGGGAAAATCGTAGAACGTAAGGTAGTTCAGGTGATTACACCAGGGACTTACATGAACTACAAAAATTACGATGAGAATAACTTCCTAGGTAGTGCATATGTAAAGGATAATAATATTTACTTCGCATTTTGTGATATTATGACAGGTGATAGTCGTTGTACTGTACTTAAAAATATGACTGACCTACAAGATGAGGTATTAAAAAATAATATTAAAGAGGTAATAAGTATAAAAGATCAAGAGTTGGATATTAGTGCTTATGTTACTGAAGTTGAATTAACTAATGATATTACTAAGGAGAAAACAAGTAATATTACTGATAGCAATCTTCGTATTGCATGTGATGTTCTTTTAGATTATATTGAAAAAACTCAAAATAAAGATATTTCAAGCCTTAAAGATTTTGAAGTATATTTCAAAGATAAGTTTGTTTATATGACGAACTACTCGTTAAAAAACCTAGAAGTTACTCAGAACATGGCTAATGGTGGGAAGAAAGGTTCTCTTCTTAGCATTGTGGATAAAACATCAACCGCAGCGGGTTCAAGAAAATTAAAAAAATGGTTAGAAAATCCATTGCTAGATCTTAAAGAAATTAAAAAACGTCAGGAAATCGTAGAAGATTTTACTAAACATTATTTCGAAAAAGCTGATGTTAAAACTAGTTTGAAAGAAGTATATGACCTTGAGAGAATTTCTACAAAAGTTTCTTATAATATTGTAAGTCCCAAAGAATTATTAAACCTAAAGAAAACATTGGCTCAAATACCAGAAATCAAGAAATTATTATTAGGATTTGAATCTAATAAATTAAAAGATATCGCAGAAAATATCGATGAATTAACAGATTTATACGATTATCTTGAGGCGACAATCCATGAAGAAGCTGGTCAAACAGTTAAAGATGGAAATGTAATTAAATTAGGTTTTAATGAAGAATTAGATAGTTATAAGAATGCTAGTAAAAACGGAAATAGAATATTATTAGAAATCGAAGAACGTGAAAAAGAGAGAACAGGGGTTAAAAATCTAAAAGTTGGATATAATAAGATTTTTGGTTACTTTATAGAAATATCTAAAGTAGGGCTTAAAACTATAGATCCAATAGAACTAGGTTATCATAGGAAACAAACACTTTCTAACTGTGAGAGATTCGTGTCTGAAGAACTAAAAAAAGCTGAAGAACATATCGTGAACTCTAAGACAAAAATTGAAGAGTTAGAATTACAATTATTCCAAGAAGTTAAGACGAAAATCCATAATTATATCGTGAGATTACAAAAAGTTGCGAATACTTTAAGTGATATTGATGTGTTCGTTTCATTATCTGATGTGGCAGAAGAATATGGTTATGTAAAACCTGAATTCAATGATAATAATATTATTGATATTGTTGATGGTCGCCATCCGATTGTTGAGAGAAATGTGAGTGCTGATAGTTATATTAGTAATGATTGCAAAGTAGATAAAGATAATAATATCTTGCTTATTACAGGGCCGAATATGTCTGGTAAATCTACTTATATGAGACAACTTGCTCTTATAGTGATTCTTGCACAAATTGGGTCATTTGTTCCAGCGACTTCTGCAAATTTACCGATTTTCGATAAAATATTTACGAGAATAGGTGCGAGTGATGATTTAGCTGGAGGTAAATCAACGTTTATGGTTGAGATGATTGAGGCGAAGAATGCTTTAGTTGAATCTACTGCAAATTCATTATTAATTTTTGATGAGATTGGTCGTGGAACTTCAACTTATGACGGTATTGCCTTAGCTCAATCAATCCTAAAATATATTAATAACACAATTAAATGTAAAACATTATTCTCAACTCACTATCATGAGCTTACAAAGTTAGAAAATATTACCCAGGGAATAAAAAATATTCACGTTTCTGCGAAAGAAGATCATGGAAAGCTAATTTTCTTATATAAAATTAATGAAGGACCTATCGAAAAGAGTTATGGTATTCATGTAGCCAAGCTTGCTCATCTACCAGAAGATGTTATCGTAGGAGCTAATGAAATCTTAAGAGAATTAGAAAGTGGTACTAAAGGTAGTGAGGACCTTGTTGATAATGCTAGATACGATAAAGTATTATTAAGTGATGCTTCATCGCAAGAATCTGAAGAAAAACTAAGAGAAAAAATACGTCAAGAACTAGAAAAAGAATATAGTAGTAAAGTAGTTAAAGAAGAGACTGGAAAAATAGATGAGGAGACTTTAAGATTACAACTTCGTCAAGAATTAGAAAAAGAATTTAAAGAAGAGTTAGAGAAAACTATTAGAAAACAATTAAAAGTCGAAGAAAAATCAGGGAAAAACTATGCGAAATTACAATTGGATTTCGATGGTGATAATGAGAAATTTGATGAAATTAAAAAGCAATTAGAAGGTGTAAATTTCTTAGAAACAACACCAATGCAGGCTTTCAATCTTCTATATGAATTACAACGAAAAATAAGTGAGGATGTGGAATAAATTAAATGGGAAAAATAAATATATTATCTGCAGAATTATCAAATAAAATAGCGGCGGGCGAAGTAGTCGAAAGACCTTCTTCTGTTGTAAAAGAGCTTGTTGAGAACTCTATTGATGCAGGGAGTACTAATATCAAAGTTATAATTAAAGAATTTGGTGTTCAACAAATTAGAATTATTGACAACGGTAGTGGTATTACTAATGATGATTTGGCACGTGCATTTTTACGACATGCGACTAGTAAAATAAGTGCTGACTATGATTTATTTCACATAGAAACTTTAGGTTTTAGAGGTGAGGCATTAGCGAGTATTTCATCTGTGAGTAAAGTAGTAATTAAGAGTTGTGCAGGAGAAGCGCAAGGAAAGATGTTAGTTCTTGAAGGCGGAAAAGTAGTTTCTGAGGAATATTACGCACCTATTAAAGGAACTGATTTAAGTGTAGAAAATTTATTCTACAATACACCAGCAAGGTTAAAATATCTACGTAATCCACATACAGAACAAGCTAATATTACTAATATTATTCATAAGTTCGCCTTATCTTATCCTAATGTAGCTTTCGAGCTTCATGTAGATGGGAAGATTACCTTTAAAACATATGGTGATGGTGATGTTCATAAGATTTTATCTAAAATCTATAATATGAGTGTCGCTAGAAATATGATAGAATTTAGTGGTAGTAACGATGATTACAAAGTATTTGGTTATATCTCTGTACCAGAAGAGACAAGAGCTAGTAAGAACTATATAAATATTTTTATCAATGGTCGTTATATTAAAAACTATGGAATTCAAAATGCTATTATCGATGCTTATGGCACATTATTAATGATAAACAGGTATCCATTATGTGTAATTAATATAGCAATGGATCCAATTTTATTAGATGTTAACGTGCATCCTACTAAACAAGAAGTTAGACTTTCTAAAGAAGCGGAGTTAATACGTCTAATAAAAGAAGTTATCGCTGAAAGACTAAGTAATTATACGTATATTCCACAAGGAATGAATAATGTTCTTACGAAAAAAGAAAAAGCGAAAATCGAAAAAATAAATTTCTTAGATGAACTAGATAATAAGTTTGGAAATGAAGAAGATGAGGACAGTTTTTTAGAAAAATTCGATGAGGTTCAAAGCAGCGCTGACGGTGATAGTATTTTCATAAATGAGCAAAAAGAGCCTACAAGTCATGTTATCCGTGAAGATGAGTTCCTTTTTGGAGGAGATTTGTTAACGAATTCTGGTGAAGAAAAAACACCAGTGCAAACTAAAGAAAATACATTTAATCAAAGAAGTAAAACTCAGAGAATTAAGAGCGATTTACCGGATTTAAGTTATAGTTCACATCCTCGTGACAATAGAAATAAGTATAGCGATAAACCTACTAAAAAAGAGATAGAGAACTTCATGAATTTCTCTAAAAAAGAAAATGACGCGAGTTATGATATTAGTGCCGAAGAAGTAATCTCTAATGTAGTGAAAGATGATAGTCACTTTAATGAAATTAAAGATGTAAAAATTGTTCAAGATGATGATACAAAAGTTCGTACACTCCCTGATTTAAAAGTGTTGGCACAAATCTTTAAAACTTATATCTTATCAGAAGCGGATAATAAGCTATTTTTAATAGATCAGCACGCAGCTGCTGAAAGATATAATTATGAGAAACTACAACGTGAATTTATCGAAAGAAAGAACTATAAAAAACAAATGTTAATACCACTTATGTTTGATTTTTCTGTAGAAGAAGCGGTTGAGGTTCGTAATAATTTAGAAAAATTTGAAGAGCTTGGTATTGTTTTTGAGGAGTTTGGAGATAATTCTTATGTTGTTCGCGAGTTTCCTGGTTGGATAGAAAAAGATGAAGAGCAAATGATAAAAATTATTGTAGAGAAAGTTCTAAGAAATAACAATATAACTTTTAACGAATTAAGAAATGATGCAATTGCGATGGCAAGTTGTAAAATGTCTATAAAAGCAAATCAAGTCCTTACAGATGTAGAGATGAATAAAGTAATAAGTGACCTTTACGAATGCAAGAATCCATTTACGTGTCCACATGGTCGTCCGATAATCACAAAAATGGAGAAAAAAGATTTAGAAAAAATGTTTAAGCGTATAGTGTAGGAGGTAAGATGGAAAAAATACCTTTAATAGCGATAGTAGGACCAACTGCAGTTGGGAAAACGGTACTTAGTATAGAACTGGCAAAAGAGTTCAACTGTGAAATAATCTCTATAGATAGCGTTCAAATTTACAAGAAGTTTGATATAGGTTCTGCAAAGGTGAAAAAAGAAGAGATGGATGGGGTAGTTCACCATTTAATAGATGAATTAGAACCTACTGATACTTGTTCTGTCTATGATTTTCAAAAGCTGGCACGTAAGAAAATTGAAGAAATACATAGTCGAGGCAAGATGCCATTATTAATAGGTGGTACTGGTTTTTATATGAATGCGGTACTTAATAATTATGAGTTTACTGATTTAGAGGAAAAAACTTATGATATAGATGTAGATATGGCAAGAGAATATCTAAAAGAGAACTATCCAGACACATATAATACAATTGACCTAGAAAATCACCGTCGTGTAATCAATGCATATAATTATGTAATGAATGAGAAAAAATCTGTAACAACAAACAACAATGGTGATACTGTTCTAGATTGTTATAATCCATTTTTAATAGTTCTTAATACCGAAAGAGAAGTTCTATACAATCGTATTAATAAGCGAGTTGAATTGATGTTTGAAGAAGGGCTTGAGCAGGAAGTAAGAGGGATTATTGATAAGTATGGTACAGAACTGCAGGCTCTAGGAGCGATAGGATATAAGGAGATGATTTCGTATCTTAAGGGTAATGTTTCTAAAGAAGACACTATTGCAGCTATTTCTCAGAATTCACGCCGTTATGCAAAACGTCAGTTAACATGGTTTAGAAATAAAATGGATGGAACTTGGTATGATACTGCTAAAAAGGAACTCGTGGTAGATATTATAAGAGATATCAAGGGGAAATTTAGGGAGTGACTCAAAAATCGTGATTTCTAGAAACAAGATTTTGTCGAGTCACTCCCGCACAGTTTATTAGATATCTAAAAAGCTTTCATAAAACGAATTTAGATATCAATAAACCACTGCGTCTATGAGTTTTCTTGTAATTTTTTTAAAAATCTAGAACGTTTAGAGCAACCTCTCTTTTAAAGTTTATAACAAATAAATTTATTATATAATAGATTAAACTCTAGTTGTGAGAAGATATATTATGAGATTTTAAAATATTTCAAGAGTACTTCTGATTTAACTAGAGTTTTTCTTCGTTATGTGCTAAACTAGTAATACTAAAGATTCTCAGGAAATAGTAGGAGAAGATGAATTCATTTAAGTATCTTAAGCCCAAGTTGTTTAGTGTAATGAAAAATTATACAAAGGAACAATGCTTGAAAGATATAATTGCTGGTTTGATAGTAGCTGTTATAGCATTGCCTTTATCGATTGCATCTGGAGTTAACCCGGAACAAGGTCTTTATACTGCGATTATAGCAGGTTTTTTTATTTCATTTTTAGGTGGGAGTAGGGTTCAGATTGGTGGACCTACTGCAGCATTTGTCGTTATTATTTATGGAATTATAGCTGAACACGGGATTGCAGGATTAACTGTTGCAACACTGATGGCAGGAGTTATGTTAATCTTGATGGGATTATTTCACTTTGGTGACTTGATTAAATTTATTCCGAAAACAATTACTATAGGGTTTACTTTAGGAATCGCAATGGGAATAGTTGTAGGTCAAATTAAAGATTTCTTAGGATTAAGTATGGGGGCAGTTCCTGCAGAGTTTATTGGAAAGATAGTTGCGTATAGTCATAATATAAAAAGTATAAGTTTTATAACTTTAGCAATAGGTATTCTTGCGATACTAATCCAAGTATTTTGGCCAAAAGTCTCTAAGAAAATACCGGGTTCTTTAATCGCAATACTAGTTACAACATTTTTAGTAGCTATTTTCAAATTACCGGTAAAAACTATTGGTGATCTATATACGATTAAAGCAGGGCTTCCTAGTTTTACAATGCCTACAATTTCGTTCTCTCTAGTTAGGGAGATGATGTTACCTGCATTTACAATCGCAATATTGGCAGCTATAGAGTCACTATTATCAGCCGTAGTGTCTGATGGTATGACAGGTAGTAAGCATAAATCTAATGCGGAATTAGTAGCTCAAGGTGTAGGGAGCCTTATGTCGGCACTTTTTGGTGGTATTCCTGCGACAGGTGCAATTGCGAGAACGGCAGCTAACGTAAAAAATGGAGGTAGAACTCCAGTAGCTGGAATGGTACACGCATTTACCCTATTATTAATACTGTTATTTTTAATGCCATATGCGTCATATATACCGATGAGCTGTTTAGCTGCTATATTAATAATCGTAGGTTATAATATGAGTGGATGGCGTACTTGTATACGTATGTTAAAAACTGCACCGAAGAGTGATACTGCTGTGTTGATTATTACTTTTTTATTAACGCTATTCTTCGATTTAGTAATTGCGATAGAATTTGGTATGGTACTAGCGGCGTTCTTATTCTTAAAACGTATATCTGATATTGCAGAAGTTAGACAGTGGACGTATAAAGGTTCATCTGATGAAGATAAACTGTCAGAAGAAGTTGACTTAAAATATGTTCCTAAAAATACAATTGTTTATGAAATATTTGGAGCATTATTCTTCGGAGCAGCAAATGTATTTACTAATTTTGAACATGGTGAAGGAAAAAATGTTTTGATTATACGAATGCGTAATGTTCCTGTTATGGATATTTCAGGATTAGAAGTGCTTGAAGAAATATTAGAAACGTGTCAAAAACGTGGTTTAACATTAATATTATCGCACGTAAATGAACAGCCTTATCATGTTATGGAAAAAGCTGGGTTTATCGAAAAAATTGGTAAAGAGAATCTATGTGAAAATATCGATTCATCTTTAGAAAGAGCAGAGAAGCTAGGGAAAATACAAGGGGATATAATTAAAAGAATCTTACTGAGTGAAGTTAGTATGAGAATATATACTTCTGGCATATAATAATTAAAGTAGGTTAAATCTAGAATAATATTTTAAGTAAATTTTAATTATAATTTTAATTTCATATAAGGTTTACCATATACAATATAATCATACCAAACTTAATAATATTTTTTTAAAAAATATATGGGACTGATAATTTTATCAGTCCCTTTCTCTATTTCTAAGACTTCTTAGTTTTGAATTGGTATAGTATATGGTGAAGATTAATTTATAACAATTTTTTATGATGAGTTATTTATATGGGTAATTTTTTGTACAGGTAATATAGTATAATAAATTTAAATGGAGGTGAATACTATGAATTCAGAAATTTTATTAGAAATATTTTCATTGATATTCTGTATTTTTTATTTGATGGTATTTGGAATATCTAGAGAGATGATTAAAAAAGAGAAAGTACTTTTAGAAAATTTATCGGATGAAGAAATACGAAGTATGAGGAAGAAGAATACTAACTCGGGAATATTTTTGATGGTAAATTTTGTATTAGCAATTTTATGTTGTATCTATCTAGTTCTTTCAATAGTAAATAAAGGACTGTTAATAGATTTCTTTGGGGAGACGCTAAATAAAGTAGTAAATTCAATTATTATTGTAATTATATTATTACCACACTTATTGGAACGTATTAATGTTATTCGTCGTTACAATAAGGTGAAACAAAAAATAGAGAGCAAATAGGATATAATAAATTTTAAGACAATTAGTAAAATATTTACTGATTGTCTTAAAAATTTTTTGAGGAGATTAGGTGTATATCATGGTTGTCATATAATAAATAAAGTGTTAAAATTGTAGTTTATATTATTATGGATTTAGTAATTTTTTTTAGTAAAAGAATTTTTCTAAGATAGTAAAATTTTATTTTATTTTTTTATGTATTTATCACGCATATATATATATAGTAATGTGAAATTGTTTGCTATATAATATTACAATACAAGTACAAATTAATTATTATTTTCATCTAGAGAATATTAAATTATTTAAAGTATATTTAAAGTATAAATAGTATAATACATAATTGGAAACATAGGTAAATAGGGTTAACTGTTTATAAATGGCTATTTATTATGTATAACTTTAGTTATAGAATTGTTTTTATTTATCTTTAAGCAATAAAAAGGAAGGAGAAACGCAAGTGATAGGAAAAAACAATAAATATTTGAGGGACACGAAAAGTGGAGTAAAAGTAGAAACATACTCTATAAAAAAGTTCAAAGTTGGTGCTGCTTCGGTCGTTATAGGAGCTAGTATCTTCTTTGGTGCAGCTGGAGTAGCTAGTGCTGCGGAAGTATCTGGGGACAAAACAGAAAAAAATATAGCTGTTGAGAAAGTAACTAGTTCAACTGATGAAAAAGCAGATGTTCTAAATAATAAAATCTCAGCAGAAAAAGAAGTCGTAAAACCTGTCACAAAAGATGGAGAGGCAACTAATGCTACTTCAACAGTAAATAACAATGCTAATGCCGATAAAAAAGTAGAGAAAAAGGCATTAGATAAAAATAAATTACAAATTAATATTGAAAAAGTAGAGGAACTGTTAGAAAAAATAAATAAAGAAAAAGCCTCTGCTTCTACATTAGCAGCTATTAAAATAGATTTAGAAAATGCTAAAAATATACTTAATAGTACTAGCGCTGAGCTAACACAAGCCGAAATTGATGCACTAGTTAAAAAACTTAGTGAGAAAATCTTTGTATTATCTTCAATGCCGAAGGCTAATGCTCCTGAAAAAGTAGTAAAAGAAGGGAAAAACACGATTGCTAATACTGGATCTCATGATTCACGTAATGGAAATAAAATTGAAGAAGGTTCTCATAATAGAGCAGCTTCAATTTCTCCAACATGGGATTCAAGTGATAACTTTTTAATTTATCAACGTCACCGTGCAAGTGATGGAAGCAGAGTCGTTAGAAATGGATTAACAGAATATACTGAAAATAAAGTAGATATGTTTGCTAAAATGACAACCATTGGTGGAGAACGTTATGTAGTGTATGATGTTTTCTTCAATAATAATGCTACCGGAATGGCACAATTAAGTAGGTATCAAATCTACCGATTAATTTTACCACCTCAAATTTTAGATTTGAATAGCGATGGTACTTATAAAGGTAATACTTTAAGAGATTTGAAATTTGAAACTTATACAAGAAATGGTGACTCTGGGACTCTGTCTCAAAATCCAGAAAGATTTACTAGAACGGCTTCTTATAATGTTAATTTCTTAAACAATTCAGTTGATTATGGTTCAGGCTGGAGAAGATTAACGTATTTCAACGCTTTAGATATTAGACATGGGGCAGAATATAATGGAGATATGCGTGATACATTTAAAGGAAATAGTAATGATCCACTTTTAATCCATGCGGTAACAAGAACGGAAAGTAAATATAATCGATGGTCATATGGATTTGGGGTTAAAACAGAGGACAAAACGTCTGCTGTACATATGCAGGTTAAAGCTAAGTTGAGAGCTGGAGTAACAGATGAACAGGTAAGAGATGCGTTTGCATTAGCAGTTGTTGGTACATTTGGAGCAACTACTAACCAAGCATATACATTCATTTCAGGACGAGATGCAAATGAACCGAAATATACAGATTATCCAGATCAACCAGTACAACCAACATTAAGAGAAAAACAAGCAAAACTATATCCTATCCAAGGTAGTTCTCATACAAAAGTTGTGGGAGATACCATTCCAAACACAGGTAATCCTGTAGCGGATAAATATATTACGCGTAAGGGTAGTGGAGATTTCCCTGCTGGAATGAGCTGGAGTTGGAAAGATAACACTGCTCCAAGTACAGCAAATGCTGGGAAGTTTACTTATACTGCAGTTGCAAGTTATCAAGATGGTTCAACATCGGAAGATGCAAATTCAGGGTCAGATGGAAGAGTTTACTTTACGATTAACCCTAAAAAACCGACGATTACAACTAGCGTAGTGAACAAAAAAGGCTTAGCAAATCAAACAATAGAAGTTAATGTAGGTAGCGGGGTTAAAAACGGCTCTGTTGTAAAATTATACGATGGAGATCGTGTAATTGGACAAGGGACATCTAATGGAACAACTGCAAGAATTACGGTATCAGAAGCTTTACCAGGAAATCCTCTTAAAGCTGAAACAACGGTTGATAGTGGTGGGATTGTAGTTTCTGAGAAAAGTGATCCAGTTACACCAACAGAAGCACCAGATACACAACCACCAACATTAGCTATTACACCAGCTAATCAGACAGTAGTTGAAGGACAAAATGTAACCTTTACAGTAACAGCAAGAGATAATAAACATGTTAATCTTAATGCTAATGATTTTCTAACAAAATATGGTACTAGGGTCTTTTCAGGGAAAGCATCTATAACTTCACCAACAGACACTGAAACTGAAAAAGTAAGAACTATTACGATTACAACAACAGCAGAAGATGTTGGTAAGACTAATACAATTACTTTCAATGCTACGGATAATGCTAATCATAGCGCGACACCAGTGAGCTTTACTTTTACTGTAACTAGACGTGACAACATACCGCCAACAATTACAGCAGGTGATGCTACAGTAACTAAAAATGAACCAATCACGCCAATTTCTGTAACAGCTGTAGATAATCCAGGTGGAGTAGGAATGCGTGATAATAATCCGATTGAAGTAACAGGATTACCATCAGGATTAACATATGCGAATAATCGAATTACAGGAACACCAACCGGAGCACCAGGAAATAGTACAGTAACCATCAAAGCCTATGACAAGAATGGGAATATGGCTCCAAAAACAATCACCATTACAGTACGAAGCCAGGCGGACGCTCACAATCCGACAGCGACAGGATTAACTGTAAACCAAAACCATACCATCACTGATGATGAATTAAAAGCAAAAGTAAGTAACTATGCACCAGGAACATTATCAATTGTAAGCAAACCATCAACAGCGAATGCAGGAAATGCAGGAAATGCGGTAGTGAAAGTAACATACCCAGATGGAACGATTGACAATGTCAATGTACCAGTTACAGTAACAGACGTAACAGGACCAACAATTACAGCAGAAAGTGCAACAGTAACAAAAAATGAATCTATTACGGCAATTCCAGTAAGAGCTGTAGATAATACAGGCGGAGTTGGAATGCGCGACAATAATCCGATTGAAGTAACTAATTTACCAGCAGGATTAACATATGCGAATAATCAGATTACAGGAACACCAACAGCAGGAATAGGGTACTATACTGTAACAATTAAGGCATACGATAAAAACAATCGTTCTACTACAAAACAAATTAGAATTACCGTACAAGGTCAATCGGAAAAATACAATCCAACAGGAACGGGATTAACTGTAACCCAAAACCATACAATTACAGATGATGAATTGAAAGCAAAAGTAAGTAACTATGCACCAGGAACATTATCAATTGTAAGTAGACCATCAACAGCTACAGCAGGAAATGCAGGAAATGCGGTAGTGAAAGTAACGTACTCAGATGGAACGTTTGACAATGTAAATGTACCAGTTACAGTAACAGACGTGACAGGTCCAATAATTACAGCGGAAGGAACAACAGTAACAAGCCGTGAACAAATCACCCCAATCTCAGTAACAGCTGAAGATAATCCAGGTGGGGTAGGAATGCGTCAAAATAATCCAATAGAAGTAACAGGATTACCAGCAGGATTAACGTATGCGAACAATCAAATTACAGGAACACCAACTGGACCTGCAGGGAATAGTACAGTAACGATTAAGGCGTATGATAGAAATAATACACCAACAACAAAAGAAATCACAATTACAGTACAAAGCCAAGCGACTAAATACAATCCAACAGGAACAGGATTAACTGTAGAGCAAAACCATACAATTACAGATGCAGAATTATATGGAAAAGTAAGTAACTATGCACCAGGAACATTATCAATTGTAAGCAAACCATCAACA
>NZ_CAUSAI010000021.1:0-28967 GCF_963529685.1 uncultured Gemella sp. | reverse complement strand
TTATTTGCTTAAGATAACTAAATATGTTGTATACATCTACAAGAAACCTGTTATTAAAAGACAAAGTAATAATAGATAATTAATACTTTACTTACATTATATAACAGAAATAGCTTCAAATCAACAAAATATTTCAGTGATAAAGATTGATTTAACCTTTGTTTTCATTAAAAAACATAATAAAAATTAACTCTGTTTGAATTTTGTTATACGGGAAATCTACAAACATAAACCATCCTAAACTAATTTCATTTCTATGAAAAGCTAATTTAATAGGTTTTGCAAGAAGAAAATTTTTTATTGAATTTACTAAACTATCATTAATATTAAATTATAAAAATACAAATATAAGTTTAAAAAATTTTTTTATATTTACTAGATGTTTTCTTGTTTACAATATAATTTCATATATGCTTCTTAAGCATAATTTTTTAAATTAGCTACTTTATGTTTGCTTATATACACCTACTTTTTCCATTTGCTTTTAAAATACTAGCCTCATAGATATCTCCTTTTTTAAGATATCTATATTATATATATTTCTTGTATATTTTTGTTTTGAAATTTATTTACACTTTTATTTTAACAATTATAATTTTAAATGATCAATTGTTAGTCTATAGCAAAATGATAAGACTCAAACTAAACTAAGTAAAGACTATGGAATTCATTTAAGTGCTATTAATAAATGGGTGAAACAGTATTCTAAGATTAAAACTAAAGATGGCGATGTATTTATCGCTAAACAAATAAAAAAACTTCAGAAACGAAATGCTCAATTAGAAGAAGAAAATTAAATTTTTAAAAAAGTGATCACCATCCTCGCTTCACACTCAAACAAAGATTAAATATCATCTTCACTCTTAGAATTCAGCGTAATATTAAACTTTTATGTAAAGTGTTCAATGTTAATAGAATCACATACTATAAATACATCTCAAATGATATATTTCCTAGAATCGAAGAAAATCAAATGATTTCTAGAGTTTTTTTAAAATTCATAGAGAGTACAATAAGCAACTTAACACACATAAGATTACCTATATTTTAAATCGTGCGGTCTTGAGGGCACTATCGGTAAGATATATCGATTAATTCAAAATTTAAATCTCCCTACTATGTCTACTTCTAAATCTTTTATCAAAACAAGTAAAGAAGAATGTGAGAATACTAAACTACATGATTACTTAAAACAAGAAATTAATCCTCCTGAAACCTAATATGCCTTAGGCTGGTGATTTTACTTATATAAAAGTAAATGGTATTTGATCTTATTTGTGTATAATTATGGATTTGTTTTCTAGGAAAATCTTATCATGGATCATCTCTAATAAAGCGGATTGTAACTTTATTATGAGTATATTAAGGAATATTACAACCTTAGATAATCACATTAGCGTTAGGTCTTATAACTCCTAATAAATAAGAATTAGTATCTTATAAACATTAAAAACTTGTTTTATACCAAACCTCTATCGGTGTGGTATTCTATGAGAAAAGCGACAATACCACATTTCCTCAGGGCACCACACCTACTTCTCAGTATAAAACAAATTCCACCTAAATTTTTTAACTAGTTTTCATATTTTTGTGTCTATTTACTTAACTATAGCCCTATTAAATTTTTTACTTTCTTTGTATTTTCTCATAAAATTAGTTTTATAAACGATAAAACTCCCTTTGGCATTTTGTAGTAAATTTATTATAACTGATTTTTACTGTATTTTTTATTTTACTTTTTAGTGTCTAATTTTATTATACAATCTTCCATCAAGAAATCTGCTAAGTTATAATTCTTTTTTCTTGTATATAATATACCCTACAAGTGTCCAGACAACTAAGATAATTAACGATGGTAATTTTAGTACAGCAGGGGATAAAGGACATAACAATAAGAATATAAATCCAATTGATACTATTAAAGATAGAAAACATAAAACTTTATCCAACCTTTTCATAGAATAAGTATAACTTACATAACTCACATATCCATATGCAACAGCTGCCAGCACACTAGATATATCAACTATGTATAATATTACTTCCCTACCTATCCAAGGAGCTAATAGACTTATACAAGAAACAAAAACTATTGCATAAGGGTATACTCCATTTCTATTTTTTATATTATACTTTTTATCCATTATTTTGTTATCAGACAGCGATGCAATAAGTTTGCTACTTGCAATCATAAAACCATTAATTCCTCCATTAATTGCAGCCCACAATGCTACAAGCATAAATGAAAAACCTACATAGCCTGTTGTTTTAATAACAGAATCTGCTACTGCCCAATCCGTACTTCTCGCCTCTGTAGGAGAAAAACTAAATCCTGCAATCAAATTCAGTAGAGAGTATATAAGAACTCCAAATATTATTGACACGAATGTTATTAATGTTGCCTTATGCGGTTTGAATTTTAATTCTTTTGCTACCTGAGGCACTACATCGAATCCTACAAATAAAAAAGGAACAATAGCAATCACCGACGCGACTTCACCAAAAGAAAATGTGTAATTATTTAAATAATTGTGTTCAAAAACCTTAATATCACTTTTATATCCTACAAATACAACTAAAATAAATACTATAATTACAAGTAGAGTACTCATAATATTTTGGACAAGCGAACTTAAATGTAACCCCCGTATATTAACTACCATAAAGAGTATAATTATAAAACTCATTATTATTACATCGCTTATCCAAACTGAGTATCCCGCTACAGAATATAAATACCCAAAACTAAATTTTTCTCCAAACAACACTTTAAATAATAAAACAAACGCACTAGCATTCAAAGGTATCATACTTAAATAGCATAAACTTAATGACCATCCAACTATAAAACCATGCCCCCTCCCTAAATTATTTAAAGCATATGAAAATTCTCCACCTTCTTCATTATTATGTTTTAACATAATATGGTAAGAAACCTGAATTATCATTACTAAAGCGCCACCTACAAATAAACCTAAAGTAGTATTAACTATACCTGATTGACTTAAAAACTGTTTTCCTGGTAATGTAAAAGATCCCCATCCTATTATTGATCCGATTACCAAAGAAAAAACATCAAAATATCCTAATTTTTTCATCAGTACCTCCATACTTAAAATCCTAGAAGCCAGATAAATACTAGACTTCTAGGATTTCCTTTTTTAAATTAAAGTAATTTAAATCTGTAATTCGTTACGATTGGCTCTCTTCCTGTAGTAACATCTGTGAAATATTCATATAAAGAGATTCCTAAGAATGAACCTGAAATATTTACAACATTATTATATCCTCTTAGATTCAATTCTCTTACCATATAATAGCTTCGTTGTGAAGATAAACAGTGTACATATACTGGACGATCTGTTGGAATTTCATCAAGTCTATCTCTAAATTCACTAAGAGGTATGTTCACTGCACCCTTAATGTGCCCCGCTTCATATTCTACTCTTTCACGAGAGTCTATGATATAAGCACCTTCCTCAACTAAACGTCTAACCTCAGCAGTACGAACTTGTTTATATTCCCCATTTAGTAAATTACAAGCAACTAGAGCAGCCATGTTTGTAGCATCTTTTGCTGTAGTATAATATGGAGAGTAACATAATTCTAGTTCTTTTAAATCTTCAATATTTGCTCTATTCATGATCATCGCAGCGATAACATCTACACGTTTTTCAACTGTTCCCATACCTACTGATTGAGCACCTAAGATTTGTCCTGTTGGTACTTGGAAAATAAGTTTAAAATGAATTGGATTGGCAGACGGAATTAATCCAACTTTATCTTTAGGAATAATATACGCAACATCATAATCAATTCCTAATTTCTTACAATTTTTTTCGTTAAGCCCTGTGCTAGCAGCTGTATAATCAAATATTTTAACTACAGATGAACCAATAACCCCTGTATTTCTATATGTTCTTCCATATAAATGATCTGCTACTGCACGCGCTTGACGTTGAGCTGGCCCCGCTAGAGTTAAACGAACTTTTTTATTCGTAATAAAGTGTGTTACTTCAATAGCATCACCTACTGCATAAATATCAGGATTACTTGTTTGATAATGATGATTTACTAAAATACCACCAGTTTCTCCGAAGTCAAGACCTGCATCTTTCGCTAATCCCGCTTCTGGAACAACTCCGATAGCTAAAACTACAGCTCCAGCTTTAACTTCTTTACCAGATTCTAGAATAACTTTACCGTCACTAACTTCTGCTAATTTTTCATTATATAATAACTCTACACCTTTATCATGAATTTCTTTATTTAATATTTGAACTAAATCATAATCCATTGGAGCTAAAATTTGATCTGATCCTTCTACTAAAGTTACATTTTTACCAGCTTCTCTTAAGCTTTCCATAACTTCAAGTCCAATAAATCCTCCCCCAATAACAGCTACATCTTGTACATTATTATTATCGATATATTTTTTTAATCCATCAATATCTACAACATTTTTCACTGTAAATACGTTATCTCTATCTACACCTTTTATTGAAGATGGTCTAATCGCTCTTGCACCAGGAGATAAAATTAGTTTATCATAACTTTCTTTGTACTTCTCACCAGTGTCAACTTTTTTAATTACAATTGTTTTTTCTTCTTTGTTAATTTTAACAACTTCACTTAATACTTTAACATCTAAATTATATTGCTTTTTAAGTAATTCTGGTGTCATTAAAATTAAATCATCAGCAGTTGGAACTACTCCAGATAAGTGAAATGGTAGACAGCAGTTTGAAAAACTAACATGAGGTCCTTTTTCGAAAACTTGAATATCCGCATATGGATCCAATCTTCTGATTCTTGCAGCAGCTGACATCCCTCCAGCTACTCCTCCTACTACTAAATATTTTTTGCTCATTATATAAGCCCTCCTGATTAATTATTATTTTTAATTTTTAAAAATCATTTTATAGACTATTTAAAATCATTTTTATCTCTATGTCTTGGTGGCACTAAACAAGAACTTCCTCTGAATAATTTAAGCCCTGCTACAGCTCCTAGTGAAATAGCTACTAAGAATACCCAACCTGAAATTGAGAAGTTAGGTAATGAAGAATACAGCGCTCCTATATTACATCCTTTAGCAAGTCGAGAACCGAACCCCATCAGTAATCCACCTAATCCAAATAACATTGCGTTTTTAGAATTAAATTGTAGATTAAATTTAAATCTCCCAGCCATAAGGAAAGCTAAAAATGCTCCTACAACTATCCCTATGTCTAAAATCACTCCTGCATCAGCTAAAATACCGTTTGAAATCACTTTATAAACTGAATCAAACGCCTTGTCCTCGAAATGAATTCCAAATAGACCTAAGAACCACACCGCTAAGTGAGTAAATGCAGATGTTACACCCCACGCTTTGTTATTAAATAGCAAATAGCACCCAGAAATTATAGCTAAAATAAAAGCTCCTGTTTTAAAACTCCATCTTTCAACAAAGACTTTATGATATAATGCCATCCCCCAAGGTTTAGCATCCAAATTATCTGTAAGTTCTTTTTCAAAATCTTCATAATCAGATTTAGGATCTAAATATGTACCTTCTTGTTTTCTCTTATTCTCATACTTTTTAGTTAAAACATACAAGAATAACAGCCCTAGTAGAGTCACTACAATCGCTCCAAAATACCCAAAGTATTGTGGTAAATGTCCTCTAACTCCAACTTTACCAATTGGATTTCTATCTATTACTTCTCTTAAATAGTGGCCAGGGATAGTTCCTAGTACAAATAATGGAAAAGCAATTAAAGCATGTCCTTCACCTTCCCCAAAATCTGCTAATGTACCAGAAGCACAGCCTCCAGCAATGATCATACCTATACCGAAAAGAAATCCGCCAATAACTGTACCAATATTAGTCATAAAAACATTTTGTGTTCCAGGAATTATTGCTTCACCATTTTTTGCTAAAAATGCTGGAATAGCGCCTTTTAGACTAGCTGTCCATTGGACTGTACCATAGATTAATGTTACTGCAGCAAACGTCATTAACAGAGCTTTTGTTAAACTCCCCTCACCTCTGACGTAAATTCTTTTTATTCCTCCAGCAAAACCAAATCTTGAACGCGTTAGTGTGTATCCAAATCCAAGACCAGCAATAAGCCCAAAAATTAATTTTGGAGTATGTAATTTATACGCAAATAAAGCCATAAGCACCATTATTACACATCCAATTATAGGTTGAATTTTATTGAATTGTTTTGAAAATTCTCCTGTGTTCATAAGTATTTTCTCCTTTTTATTTATTTTATTATATTTTAAAAAACTGAAATTTTATATTATTTTCGTTGATTTAAAAGTGAATTTCGTATTATAATACAGCTCCTATTATATATATATATATATATATATTGTCAACCCACTTATATCAACTGTTTTAAAATATATTTTTATTTTTCAAAGGGGAGTTATTATAGATATCTACTTTTTTAAAACTATATTGTTCTTTTCTTTCGGATTTAAAGAATAATTATTTTTATAATTATAAATAATATAAATCATAAAAAGATAATTTATTTTATTTACTTAACTTATATAAATCTATTTCGATTTAATATGTTTTTTAATCTAATAAACATAATTCTATCTATTGCAAGACAATTACTTTTTTATACTTATAATATATTCACCCTATATTTTTAAAAATTAAACTTTAAACCATACTATTCGATAATAATTCTATATCTATAAATATAGCTGAAATAATATTATATTTAATGTACACATTTTTTAACCACTCTAAATCTACAAATAAAAAAAGCTATTAATCAGTCTAAAATTGAGAACATATTTCTCAACTTCAAACTAATCAATAGCTTCATTTTAATTTTTTAACTTTAATCTAATTTTTCTAATCGTGAAAATCAGTAAATTCATGATAATGCTTGAAAAGACTATCGGCATATACACGTTTAGCACTGATGCTCCTACTTCTTGACCTTCTATTAATTTATAATATATTCCTATGAACAACACTATTAATGCAAGTGCATTTATTAATAGTGGTGACAGCCATAGTTTTTTAAATGCTATATTTAATATATGTGTAATAAACCACGACCCTAGTATATACCATTTACTATAGGTATACCAATATGCCAATAAAACTATTATACTCATTATCTCAACTCACTTAAAAATCTTGTCGCAATTTCTTGCGGTCTAGTTATTGCTCCACCTACAACTATGCAATATGCACCTGCTTCAAAGGCTTGCTTTGCTTGTTGTGGAGTATGAATTTTACCTTCCGCGATAACCGGAACTTTTACATTTTCTACGATTTCTTTGACTAAACCAGGATTGAATTGTTTTGAATCTTCTGTGTATGGAGTATATCCATTCATTGTTGTTCCTACAAAATCAACTCCTGCTTTTTCAGCCTCTATCGCCTCTTCTAAAGTAGAAATATCTGCCATTAATAAGATATTCGGATATTTTTCTTTAATTTCTTTTACGAATTCGCTTGGAGTTTTACCGTCTCCACGTTCTCTATTCGTACAATCCAAAGCGATTATATCAGAATTAGCTTCAACTAATTTATCAACTTCATCCATTGTAGCTGTTATATACGAAGCATATCCATCATATGATTTTTTTATTATACCAATTACAGGTAAGTTAGTTTGTTCTTTGATTTGTTTAATATCAACAACACCTTGTGCTCTAATAGCTTTCACACCAGCATTTTTTACTGCCTGAGCCATAAGGCACATTACTCCACCTTCTTCTTTATATAGAGCTTCACCAGGTAGAGCTTGGCAAGATACTATCATTTCTCCTTTTAAATACTCTAATAATTGTTTTTTATCCATAATATTATCCTTTCACGGCTCCTAAAGTAACACCTTGAGTAAAGTAATTTTGGAAACAAATGAACACGATAATCATTGGTAGTGATGCTAATGATGCCCCTGCCATCAATAGTCCATAGTCATTAGAGAACTCTTGTCCTTGTGCTAGTGCAGCTAACCCTAAAGGTAATGTAGACATATCTGGTGTATTAGAGAAGATTAATTGTGAGAAGTAATCATTCCAGCTAGCGATGAATGTAAAGATCGCTAATGCTCCGATACCAGGTTTAATGATTGGTAACGCGATATTCATGAATGTTCTAATTTCACCACAACCATCAATTCTTGCTGATTCAAGTAATTCACCTGGAATTGCTTGTGAGAATTGTCTCATTAAGAATACCCCAAAAGGCCAACCTACTGCTGGTAAAATTAACGCATAGTATGTATTCATTAAGTTAAATTCAGTGATTAAGTTTAATAATGGTATTAAAATTACTTGTTTTGGTAATGCCATTGCTGCTACAAACACCATGAAAATCACTTTAACACCTGGGAAGTTTTTCTTAGCTAATGCATACCCTGCTAATGCTGATGTTGCACAAACTAAGAATGTTGTCATTACTGAGATAAATACTGAGTTAAAGAACCATCTTAAAGTATTAGATGTAAATAACTTCTCATAGTTTTCCAAAGTTGGAGTTGATGGCCACCATTCTGGTGGGATTGTTATTGCTACATCTTGCAATTTAAATGATCCTGATGCAATCCAATAAAATGGGAAAATAAAGAATATAGTTAACCCAAGTAATATTATCATTGATACTATTTTAAAAATACTTATATTTTTCATTCTAAATCCTCCTAATCATTATCGCTAGATAGGAACTTGAATTGTAAGATTGAAATTATTCCAATAATTACAGCAAGGATAATACCCATCGCACTAGCTACACCATGATTTCCGTTTTTAATTGCTGCTTCATAAACTAGATACATAATTGTACTTGTTCCATAGTTTGGTCCCCCAGCAGTTAATAACTGGATTAGAGCGAAAATTTGGAACGAGTTAATTGTTGTTACAACAACGATATATAATGTTGTTGGTTTAATCAGCGGCCAAGTAATTTTAGTAAATACTTGCCATTTTGTTGCTCCATCAATTTCTGAAGCTTCTAATAATTCTTTTGGAACGTTACCTAAAGCAGCAACATAAAGAATTATCGGTTGACCTAATGAAGTAGTAATCAGAATCGTAATAATAGCATATAATGCTGTTTTCGGATTTCCTAACCAGTCAACATTTTCACTAATTAAGTGCATTGACTTAAATACATAGTTTAAAATTCCATATTCTGGGTGGTAAATCCAAGCCCAAACTACTGTAACAGATACTACAGAAGAAATTGCTGGAATGTAGAATACTCCACGGAAGAATGATCTTACAACCGCACTCTTATTATAGATTGTTACTGCAACGAATATTGATACTAATACAACTATAGGTACTGCAACAACAGTTACGATAACTGTATTAATAAGAGATTTCATAAATGGTTCGTGGATTGTTGCTCCATTTCCACTGAACATTAAATCAGAATAGTGTTTTAATCCAACAAATACTGGATTTTTCTTAGCAAAACTATATAATGATAACTGAAGTCCACGTAACATTGGGACTAATACGAATGTTATGAAAAATAAACTAACTGGCAAAATAAACAGATATGCACTAAAGTCTATTTTTTTTCTTTTCTTAGTAGTTTTCATAGAACCTCCTAAAAAGTTTATTTTTTATCTGAAAGAGGGATAGAAGCAACTCTATCCCCCTTCATACGTCAAATTACAATGCTTCTTTTATTGTTTTATTTGCATCTTCTACAAATTTATCTAATCCTTCTTTAGGTGTAGTTTTTCCGTTTAGAACACCTTGAACCATGTTGAACCATAGAGGTCTCATTTTCGCGAAACCTGGGATAGTATTGTAGTAAGTAGCATATTGTCCAGTTAATCCTTCAGCAAATTTAAGTTCTTCTGAATCATATAATCCAGTTTCACCTTTTTTAGCTGAGAAGTTACCAGATGCTAGTAGAGTACGTTTACCCCAATCTTTATCGTTTACCATGAAGTCAACGAATTTTTTAGCTGCTACTGCTTTATCTTTGTCTCCGTTATCAAAGATAGCTGGTCCTGCTACTAAGTAGTCATATTTAGCTTTTCCACCATTGTTAGGGAATGGTAAGAATTTGTAGTTAAATCCTGATGCGTGTGATGCTGCGATACCAGGTGAGAATAAGATTGTAGTTGCTGCACGACCTGATTTGAATGCTTCAAGAGCGTCTTTAGCTTCTAAAGCTACCCCTTGTCCTAATAAACCTTCATCGTATGCTTTTTTAACCCACTCTAATCCTTTAACACCGTTAGCGTCGTTGATTGTATATTTACTGTTTGCATCATCTGTAATCCAAGAGTTGTATAAGTTTGCTACAAACGCTCTTGGTCCTTGGTCTCCAGCTTGAGATTTAGTGTAGAATAAAGCTGGAGTTATGCTTGAATCTTTTTGTTTAACTGCTTTTAAGAATTTTTCATATTCTTCAACAGTCCAACTTCTATCTTGTTTGTTTAATGGTAGTAAATCAGTTACTCCTAATTTATCAGTTAAGTCTTTATTAACACCCATTAAGAATGGTGCTACCCCTTGTGGATATAGGTATAATTTATCTTTGTAACTAGATGCTTTAACTGCTGCATCACTTAATTTTGATTTATCTACATCATCTAGTGGTACTAATAAATCTTTAGCAGCCCAAGCGATTACACGTCCTGGCGCATCGTAGATTACGTCTGGAGCTGTTTTTGATTGAATTGCAGTTTCAACTTTAGCAGGTCCATCTGTGAATTCAATTTTTTGATAATTCACTTTAATGTTTGGATTTTTCGCTTCAAAAGCTTTGATTAACGCTGCATCGAAATCCTCAGTTTTTTTGAATTCTTTATCTTTTGTAAATTGTGGGAAATCCCAATAAGTAATTTCTACTTTCTTGTTAGGATCAGCTTGTTTTTCTTCTTTTTTGCCACCCACACATCCTGTTAAAATAAGTGCTGTAGTAGTTGCTACAGTAAGTAGTTTATTTATTTTTCTCATAATATGAGCCTCCTTATTTTTTTGTATTTTTTTAAATTTTGACGTCTTATTTAATTTATTCTAAGATACTAAGTTCTGTATCTACATCGAAGAAGTGAGCTCTGTTCATATCTAATGCGAATGTTAATTCATCACCCATTTTAATATTTTGTCTTGAATGCACAATCGCTTTGATACTTTCACCATTTAAATCAGTGTGAACAATATACTCAGAACCTAATAATTCAGCTACGATTACTTTTGAAGTAATTTTTGCATGTGAATAAGTTTCTAATACTAATGGATCATTTGAAATGTTTTCAGGTCTAATTCCTAAAACAACTTCTTTACCTTCGTATCCTAATTCTTTAAGTTTTTCATAGTATCCAACAGGAATTTCTATTTTTCCTCCACCTTTAGTAACAAAGTTACCTTCTGCAACTTTACCTCTCATGAAGTTCATTGTTGGTGCTCCGATAAATCCAGCTACAAATAGATTTTCTGGATGATCGTAGATATCTTTAGGACTACCTACTTGTTGTACTATACCTTTTTTCATTACCACTATTCTATCTGCCATTGTCATAGCTTCAGTTTGGTCATGCGTTACATAAATAGTAGTTGCTCCTAGAGTGTTGTGGATTTTAATAATCTCAGCTCTCATGTTACTTCTTAATTTAGCATCTAAGTTAGATAGCGGTTCATCCATTAAGAATACTTTAGGGCTTCTTACTATAGCACGTCCTAATGCAACCCTTTGTCTTTGACCACCAGAAAGTGCTTTAGGTTTTCTATCTAGAAGTTCTTCTAATCCTAAAATTTTTGCAGCTTCTTCAACTTTCTCCTTGATTTCTTCTTTTGGAACTTTTCTTAGTTTTAAAGCGAAAGCCATGTTGTCGAATACTGTCATGTGAGGATATAAAGCATAACTTTGGAATACCATTGCGATATCTCTATCTTTAGGTTCAACATCGTTAACTAGTCTGTCACCAATGTAGAATTCTCCTTCTGTTATGTCTTCTAAACCTGCAATCATTCTAAGAGTAGTAGATTTACCACATCCAGATGGGCCTACGAATACCACGAATTCCTTATCTGCTACTTCTAAATTAAAATCTGTTACTGCACAGAAGCCATTATCATATTTTTTATATATTTTTTTTAATGATAAACTTGCCATATTAACCTCCTACAAATTTATATATTTATCTTGTCACCAAAATAGTAACATATATGAAACCGTTTGTAAAGAGTTATTTTTAGATTATTTAATGTTGTAACTTTAATAAATCATCATTATTTTTTTATTTTATTTAAACATTAAACAAACTACATATATATAATTATCGTTAAGATATAGTAGAAACAAACATTTATTAAGTATTTTCGAACACGTTTGAAAGATGTAATTTAATAAATTTTATGTAGTATATACAGGGAAAATTTAATGTATTAACTTTTATTTATTGTGTTAAATTTAATCTAAGTATAGTTATTTACAAGTTTTCTAAACAAAATTAGCTTTCTCTAATATGTAAGAGTTTCCATTTGGTATATAAATGACTTTTTCTATATTGTTAGTTATCTATTATATAATATGTCTTCAACAACTTGTTTATACTTGTAAATATTTTTTTAAAAACAAAGATATATAATTATAATTTTTTAAAATAAAAAAAGATGAAAGTCGCAGACTTTCACCTTTTTTATTAAGTATATTTATTAATTAACGTTTGATGTTGTAGAATGCACGAACACCTGGGTATTCTGCTGTAGCATCTAATTCATCTTCAATACGTAATAATTGGTTATATTTAGCAATACGGTCTGTACGGCTAAGAGAACCTGTTTTAATTTGTCCTGCGTTAGTTGCAACTGCGATATCTGAGATTGTAGAATCTTCAGTTTCTCCTGAACGGTGAGAAATTACCGCTGTATAACGAGCACGTTTAGCCATTTCGATAGCATTTAGAGTTTCAGTTAAAGTTCCGATTTGGTTAACTTTAATTAGGATTGAGTTACCAACACCTTGTTCAATACCTTGAGATAATTTTTTAGTATTTGTTACGAATAAATCATCTCCTACTAATTGTACGCGATCACCGATACGGTCTGTAAGTAATTTCCATCCTTCCCAGTCGTTTTCATCCATACCATCTTCGATAGTGATGATTGGGTATTTGTTTACTAATTCTTCTAAGTAATCAACTTGTTGTTCTGAAGTACGAACTGCTCCACCTTCACCTTCGAATTTAGCGTAGTTGTATACTCCATTTTCGTAGAACTCAGATGACGCACAGTCGAATCCTAAGAATACATCTTTACCTGGTTCTAATCCAGCAGCTTTAATTGCAGAAAGAATAGTTTCAACAGCATCTTCAGTTCCTTCGAATGTTGGAGCAAATCCACCTTCGTCACCTACTGCAGTAGATAAACCACGGTTATGTAATAATTTAGCTAAGTTGTGGAATACTTCAGCTCCCCAACGTAAAGCTTCTTTGAATGTAGGTGCTCCTACTGGTAAAATCATGAACTCTTGGAATGCGATTGGAGCATCTGAGTGAGATCCACCGTTTACAATATTCATCATTGGAGTTGGTAATTCTTTAGAGTTAGTTCCTCCTAAGTATCTGTATAGAGGTACTCCTAATGCATCAGCTGCAGCATGTGCTACTGCTAAAGATACACCTAAGATTGCGTTAGCTCCTAGACGTCCTTTGTTTTCAGTTCCGTCTAATTCGATCATAGCGTAGTCAATTCCTACTTGATCAAATACGTCGAATTTACCTTCTAATAATGGTGCAATTTCTTCATTAACGTTAGTTACAGCTTTAGTTACACCTTTACCTAAGTAACGACCTTTGTCTCCATCACGTAATTCAACTGCTTCGTATTGTCCAGTTGATGCTCCTGATGGTACTAATGCACGTCCAAACGCTCCTGATTCAGTTGTTACTTCAACTTCTACAGTTGGGTTACCACGTGAATCTAAAACTTCTCTTGCATATACTTCTGCGATAATATCAAATGTTTTTGCTAACATTAACTTTCTCCTTATTATTTGATTTATAATTTTATTATACTACAATTTTTTATTTTTTGCTAAAATTAAGCTAATTTTCCACCTTCAAGAAGCGCTAAGAATGATTCTGCTTCTAGAGATGCTCCACCTACTAATGCTCCATCTACGTCTGGGCAAGATAGATATTCTTTTACGTTTTCAGGTTTAACTGATCCACCGTATTGAATACGAACTTTTTCAGATACTTCTTTTCCGTAAAGTCCTTCAACTACATCACGAACTGCTTTACACATTTTTTGAGCATCTTCTTTAGTAGCAGATTTACCAGTTCCTATAGCCCAGATTGGCTCATAAGCGATTACTGATGAAACTACTTGTTCAGCTGTTAAATCAGCTAAAGCTCCTTTTACTTGAGCTCCTACGAATTCTGCAGCTTTACCTGCTTCGTAAGTTTCAAGAGATTCTCCACAACAGATGATTGGAAGTAATCCATTTGCAAAAATTGCTTTTGCTTTTTTATTAATATCTTCATCTGTTTCGTGGAAATATTCACGGCGTTCTGAGTGACCGATTACTACATAGTTTACACCCATTTCAGATAATACTTTTGGTGAAGTTTCACCTGTGTATGCTCCTGAATTTTCAAAATAGCAGTTTTGAGCTGCAACTTTTAATCCAGTTCCTTCAGCTGCGCTAAGTAATACACTTAAATCAACAGCTGGAGCTGCAATACCTGCTTCAACTTTATCTGATGATGGTAATTTCCCAGCAAGAGCTTCAACAAAGGCTTTAGCTTCTTGTGGGTTTTTGTTCATTTTCCAGTTTCCTGCGATAAATGGTAATCTTGACATAATGTTACTCTCCTTGAGTTTTAAAAATTATTTATTTGATAATGAATCAATTCCTGGTAATACTTTTCCTTCTAGATATTCTAGAGAAGCTCCTCCACCTGTAGAAATGTGCGAGAATTTTTCTGCATATCCTAAAGAAATTGCTGCTGTCGCACTATCACCACCACCGATAATAGTAGTAGCTCCTTCTAAGTTAGCGATAGCTTCGCAAACTCCAATCGTACCTTTTGCGAAATTAGGCATCTCGAATACACCCATAGGTCCATTCCAGATTACTGTTCTTGCTCCTTCAAGAGTGTTCTTGAATAATTCAACAGTTTTCGGTCCGATATCTAATCCTTCTTCATCAGGTTGGATATCTCCTTGTGCTACACGGCTTGGTGCGTCATTAGAGAACTCTTTAGCGACTACATTATCGATTGGTAATACTAGTTTATCTCCAGCTTTTTCCATTAATTCGCGAGCGTAATCAATTTTATCATTTTCACAAAGTGACAAACCAATTTCTTTGCCTTGCGATTTCATGAAAGTATACGCCATACCTCCACCGATAATTACTTTATCAGCTTTATCTAATAAGTTTTCGATAACTGCAATTTTATCAGAAACTTTTGCTCCACCTAAGATTGCAACAAGTGGTCTTTCTGGATTATCGACTGCTCCACCGATAAATTTGATTTCTTTATCAACTAGGAATCCTGATGCAGAATTCCCTTCTCCAATATTAGATGCAATACCTACGTTTGAAGCATGTGCACGGTGAGCCGTACCGAATGCATCATTTACAAACACATCACCTAAAGAAGCCCAATATTTTGCAAGTTCAGGATCGTTTTTAGATTCTTTTTTACCATCTACATCTTCAAAACGAGTGTTTTCGAACATTAAGATTTCACCATCTTTTAATCCTTTAACCGCTTCTTCTAATTCAGCTCCGCGAGTTTCAGGTACAAATTTAACTTCTTTACCTAATAATTCTGATAATCTTACCGCTACAGGTGCCAGACTTTTTGACGCTTTATCAGCTTCTTCTTTAACACGTCCTAAATGTGAGAATGCTACAACTTTAGCTCCTTGATTTAGCGCATACTCAATAGTTGGTAATGCCGCAGTAATACGGTTATCGTTTGTAATTTCACCATCTTTTAATGGCACGTTGAAGTCAACACGCATTAAGACAGTTTTCCCTTGTAAGTTACCTAAGTCTTTGATAGATTTCTTCATGGAAAGCTCCTTTAATTTTATTTGGAATATATGAGACAAGATATAAGTCACATTCGACTTATATCTCATCTATTCTTCTATAATTTATATTTTAGATTATTTAATTAATCCTGCAAAGTATTTTAATGTTCTTACTAATTGAGAAGTGTAAGACATTTCGTTGTCATACCAAGATACAACTTTAACTAGTTGTTTGTCTCCAACTGTTAATACTTTTGTTTGAGTTGCATCAAATAATGATCCGTAAGAAATTCCTACGATGTCAGAAGATACGATTGGATCAACGTTGTATCCGAATGATTCGTTAGCAGCAGCTTCCATTGCAGCATTAACTTCTTCAGCTGTAACAGTTTTTTCAACTACAGCTACTAATTCTGTTAATGAACCAGTTGGTACTGGTACACGTTGTGCAGCTCCGTCTAATTTTCCGTTTAATTCTGGGATTACTAATCCGATAGCTTTAGCAGCACCAGTTGTGTTTGGTACAATGTTTTCAGCTGCAGCACGAGCACGACGTAAGTCTCCACCACGGTGAGGAGCGTCAAGTGTGTTTTGGTCTCCAGTGTATCCGTGGATTGTAGTCATTAATCCTTCAACTACTGTGAAGTTATCGTGTAAAGCTTTAGCCATTGGAGCTAAACAGTTAGTTGTACAAGATGCACCTGAGATAACTGTTTCTGTTCCGTCAAGAATTTCGTGGTTTACGTTGTAAACGATAGTTTTAACGTCGTTTCCACCTGGAGCTGAGATAACAACTTTTTTAGCTCCTGCTTGGATGTGAGCTTCTGCTTTTTCTTTAGAAGTGAAGAATCCAGTACATTCTAATACTACATCTACTCCTAATTCTCCCCATGGTAATTCAGTTGGATTAGCATTAGCAAACGCTTTGATTTCTTTACCATTTACTACTAAGCTTCCTTCTGAAGCAGATACTTCTCCGTCAAAACGACCTTGAGTTGTATCATATTTTAATAAGTGAACTAGTTGATTAACTGGTGTTAAGTCGTTAATCGCTACTACTTCAATTCCTTCT
This sequence comes from uncultured Gemella sp., assembly GCF_963529685.1. Classification (GTDB taxonomy): domain Bacteria; phylum Bacillota; class Bacilli; order Staphylococcales; family Gemellaceae; genus Gemella. The sequence goes on along the minus strand of NZ_CAUSAI010000021.1, from coordinate 11,908 downwards.
ACGTTTTGGATTCTTCTTAATGCAAGACGTCCGATACGTCCAAATCCGTTAATTGCTACTTTTACTGACATTTTTTAGTCCTCCTAAAAATTATTATTAACTTTTTTTATTATTTTTTTGCAAATTGCCTCGTCAATAATCAGTGTTGCATTAGCTGGTTTTGTATTTAGATAACTAAATACTGCATCAGCTTTTTCCTCACCACCAACTATCGTAAAGACATTATCAATGCCATCAACATCTTTAAAACTCATACCTATAGTAGAGGTTTTAAATATTTCACTGCCGCTTTCATCAAAATAACTTCCAAATGATTCACTAACAGCATTTTTTTCTTCCAATACTTCCAAAATTTCTTTTGAAGATTTTCTTCTTTGTGCCATTTCAAAAGCATTTCCAATACTATGGATAATTATAGACGTTTTTTCTATAACATCAAGCGCATTTTTTACAACTGGTTCTTTTATAAGTTCTTCTAATGCCTTTTGTCCTATATTATCTGGTGCATGTAATAATTGATAATTATGACCAGAATTATTAGCCATCTTCGATGCAATATCGTTAGCTTGATATTCCGTATTAACGACAGATAGACCACCTCTTATTGGTGTTATAGTAACATCCTTTCCATAACCAAATGTTTCATTAGCTTTACCGGCTATGTAATACATTGTACTACCTCCGCTGACTCCAATTACGCATTCCTTAGTTATTTTAGCATTAACCTTATCCAAGAGTAGGCTTGTCATTTCTTCTCTAGTAGCTTCATTATTAACGAAGTCACCAGCTACAATATGAACTTGCTTTATTGAAAAATGATTTTTTATAAAACTTCTTTCTTTAGCGAAAGAATCATTTATAACTGACTCTTTTATCTCTAAAAGAAGAGTCTCTCCTTTTTCAGTAATACTCATTCCTGTAGAATTTTTTGTAATTAATCCTAACTTGGATAGAACTTCACATTCTGTTCGTAATTGCCTTTCAGTCATATTGATAAAATTTAATAATGATTTTCTTCCTACTGGTTGATTAATTTTAATTGTTACCAGAAGTTCATATCTATTACTAAATTTCATAAACATTTCAGGTACGAGTCTACTTTGCATATGTAACAAATGTAAAATATCCATCTTAAGTTTCCCCTATAAATATTAAAAGTTTATCGTTGGACTTTTTGTGTCCAGTCAGGTCAATTTGCGACCATCGGGTGTTAAAAAAATAAACTTTCTGATTAAAATTATAACAAAGGACTGAAAAAAAATCAAGTCTTTTTAGTTTTGTTTAATCAAAAAGTTCAATTATTATTTCAATATAGTTATTAATTCGATTAATATAATAAAGTAAAACACGAAAATCATCTCGTATTCTTTATAATCTATAGGTAAATTCGAAATGAATTGACTAGGGTAATTTACTTCGATATCTTTCTTCAGACTAACTACGTCTAAATTATCAAAATTGTATCTAACTAGTAAATTATTTAGTTCATCTTCGCCATAATAAAATATTTTTTTCACTTTTGAAAAGAATAATCCATCTGAGATTGTTAGATTCTCAATTACCGATAACACTGATAGTAAATCTCGTTTTTCATTTGTTGAATTTTCCGAAATAATAGTATATAACTTTTTCAATAAAAGCTTCGGTATTTTGTATTTAAGTTCTAATGATTCAAAATCTATTTCTTCAACAGTTCTCTGAATCTTTTTCACTTTTGTTGTTTTTTCTTTTAAAGATTTACCTTCATTTTTATCAACAAAAACAACTGCCTTAGAATCAATCTTTAATATTCTATTTTCATCAAACTCAAGTTTTCCATTTAAATTTTCTGATGTTTTTTCCTGATCTAACTTTTGATAAGGTCGCTTAAATTTATTATCCTCAATTAGATAAAATCCTTTATACGACTTGTGATATTTAAATTCCAACTTTACACCTCTTTCCTAATATAAATCATCTAATATACTACCATAATTACAAAAAATATTCAACTTTATATACATTTTAATGGGACTAAACACTATTTTAAAACAATTCTCTTAATCTCTCACGAGGAATAGCCGCCTCTAATAAAATCATTAATTTTATTCTAGCTTTTTGTCCACTCAAACCTGCTGTAAATATAACCCCATCTTGTTGAAATCTTTTACCCCCACCTTCATAATCATAAACATCTTGGGTAACTCCATTAAATGCACGCGATACAAAAACTACAGGCATATCATTTTTTATACATTTTCTAATAGCTGATACAGTTTTAGGTGGTAAATTCCCAGCTCCTAAAGCTTCAATAACCAATCCATCTGCTCCTAAATTAAGCACTGCATTTATAAGTTCATCTCCCATACCTGCATATGCTTTTAATAAATAAACCTTTTTCCCAACAGCATTTACATTGTAATGCTCTTCTCTTACTAATTTTTGAAAATAAATAACTTCATTTTTAGAGACTAATCCAATAGGTCCAAATGTCGGTGTTTGGAATGTTGCTACGTTAGTCGTGTGAGTCTTTGTTACATAAGTAGCTGTATGAACTTCATCATTCATAACTACTAATACCCCTTTATCACAGCTATCATCGCTAGTTGCAACCACTAAAGAACTCCTCAGATTAGCTAATCCATCAGCCCCTATTTCATTACTCGAACGCATAGCCCCTGTCACCACAACAGGTATATTAGTATCTAATGTTAACTCTAAAAAATAAGCCGTCTCTTCAAGCGTATCCGTTCCATGAGTTATGATAATCCCGTTATATCCTTCTTTTATCGCTTCTTCAATTCTATTTTTTATACCCAACATTTCTCTTTCTGTAATTTGAGGGGACGCAAGGTGGTAAAGATCCTCTACATACAAATCTCCTATATATGAAAATAAATTCCCGCCTATTCCTATTGGATTGCTATCAGTTGGAGAAACTTTTCCAGTCGTTTGATCCTCGCTCATAGAGATGGTTCCCCCAGTATTTAATATCAATATTTTTTTCAATTCAAATAACTCCTATCTATCTTCTTAGATTATCATAACCATTAACTACCAACTCTACTTTCCCATTACTTGGATCTATCACTAATCCATGAACAGGTACATCTTTTGGTATCAACGGATGTTTAGTTATCATATTTACATCGTGTCCGACACTTTCCTCTACATCATCAAATCCATGTAACCATGTATTTAAATCAAGACCAGAATATTGTAAAATATCTAAAGTTTCTTGCTCTATACCCCTGTCTTTCATTTTTTCCATGATTAAACTAGTATCAATATTTTGCATTCCACAATCATGATGCCCCATAACTATAATTTCATCAGCTTTCAGCATATATACTGCGATTATTAAACTCCTCATAATCGATCCAAATGGATGTGTCAAAATTGCCCCTGCATTTTTTACTACTTTAACGTCCCCCGAAGATAGATTCAAAGACTTTGTTGCAAGCTCAACCAGTCTTGTATCCATACAAGTAAACATTACTACCCTTTTAGCAGGATACTTATCTTCTGTTTTATATTTTTCATACTCTTCAAATTTTACAAAGTACTCATTGTATTCTAACATTGAATCTAACAGTCTCATTTTAACTCCTTATGAAAATCATTATTTATAATTTTACTTACATTTTCATTATACTATACTTAACGCTTAACGTAAACTTTCCTAACTAATAAACTGTTTAAAAATTCCTATATTCAAAAAAGATGTATCGCATGACTTTAAGTCATACAATACATCTTAATAATTATTTAACCCAATTTACTAACTCATCTGCCTCTTTTGGGCCTTTCGAACCTTGTTCATATGTGTATAACGGAGAACCTTGTTCTTCATATTTAGCTATTAACTTATTAACAAATGTCCAAGATTCTACTATTTGATTCCATTGCGAGAATAATGCTCTATCCTCTCTAAAGCAAGCATCAAGTAATCTTTCATAAGCTTCCGGTGTATTCATTATATTTTCTAATATACAGCTTTGACAGAAGTCTAATGAAATTGGTTGTAACTCTTGTTCTGTACCTGGTTTTTTAGCATTAAATTGGAAATACACACCTTCTTCAGGTTGAATTTTTATTATTAATACATTACCTGGAGAAGTTCCAACAGATTTGAACTGAACAACTACTTGAGTTTCTCGTTTTTCTAATTTTTTGCCAGTTCTTATAAAGAATGGTACGCCTTCCCATCGTTCATTATCTACAAATAATTTAAGAGCAGCGTATGTTTCTGTTTTAGAATCTGCAGGAATATTTTCCTCTTGAAGATATCCTTCATATTGTGCCATCACTAAACTACCATGAACATTCTCAATAGGTTTAAGTGCAGAAAGAAGATTATATTGACTCTCGTGAATACCACGGCTCCCTTCTTCTTTCGGTTCTTCCATAGCTACTAATGACAGAACTTGTAATAAATGGTTTTGAACCATATCTTTTAAAGCACCACTCTTATCATAGTAGCTAGCTCTAGTTCCAACACCAACCGTTTCCGCAGCAGTTATTTGAACATTTTCTACAAAATCTTTATTCCAAATACCTTTAAAAATAATATTTTCAAAGCGTAATGATAGAATATTTTGAATCATTTCTTTACCTAAATAATGGTCAATATGATAAATTTCCTCTTGATTGAAAAATTCGGCAAGTTTGTCATTTAATAACGCCGCATTTTCTAAATCCTCACCAAAAGGTTTCTCGATAATTACTTTCGCATTATTTACCGAACAATATTTCTTCAATCCATTTGTTATAGTTATGAAAAATGATGGTGCTACCGCATAATAGTAAACATGATTTTGAATGTCTTCTTTCATATAAAACTCTTGAAGCATTTCATAGTCATCTTCATTAGTCATATCCATTTTGAAATAGATAATTCTTTTAGCATATTCATCAAATTGTTCATCGTCAAACTTAGTACGAGCATATTCTTTCACCCATGTACGAGCAATATCAATGTAGTCTGATTGTGTATATGCTCTACGTCCAATTACAATAACTTTAAAATCTTCAGCTAATTTCCCTAATACAGTTAAGTTATATAATGCAGGTAACAGTTTTCTATATGTAAGATCTCCTGTCCCTCCAAAAAGTGTTATCGCTGTTTTATTTTCCATTGTTCCCAACCCAATCATAGTGATAGTTTCCTTCTTTATCTGTTCTTTCGAAAGTATGCGCTCCGAAATAATCACGTTGAGCTTGAATTAAGTTAGCACCACTATTGGCAGTAGTATAAATATCTAAATATGAAACTGCTGAAGTCATCGCACTAAGTGGTAATCTATTAGTAATCGCTAATGCGGCAACTTCTCGTAAACTATCTTGTCTTGTTTCAATCACTTCTTTGAAGAACGGATCAAAAATTAAGTTTTCTAATTTAGGATTATTTTGATATGCTTCGATAATATTTTGTAAAATTTTCGCTTGAATAATACATCCACCACGGAAAATTTTAGCAATTTGTGAATAATCAAATGTCCATTCATATTCTTTTTCAGCGGCTTGAAGAAGTTTAAATCCTTGTGCATAAGATACTATTTTCGAAATGAATAATGCATCTTTAACAATATTTTTTAATCTTTCTTTATCTTCTACAACAGCATATGGTTTGCGTGTGAATTCTTGTTCCGCACGAACACGCTCTTCTTTAAGATTTGACATATATCTTCCGTTTAAGGCAGCTGTAATAACTGATACATCAATTCCTAAGTCAATAGCTTGTTCATTAGTCCATTTACCAGTACCTTTTTGTTGAGATTTATCTAAGATTTTATCTACTAAGTAGCTTCCATCTTCTTCTTTAACTTTGAAGATGTTTGCTGTGATTTCGATTAAATAAGATTCTAATTCACCTTTATTCCACTCTTCAAAAGTCTCTTGTAATTCTTCATTAGAGAATCCACCTAGGTGTTTAAGTACTTTATATGCTTCTGAGATAAGTTGCATATCTCCATATTCGATACCATTGTGTACCATTTTCACATAGTGTCCAGCTCCTCCTGTAGAAGTGTAACTACAACATGGAACATCGTTAACTTTAGCAGCAATCGCCTCTAAGATTGGACGAATTTCTTCATAAGCTTTTTCGTCTCCACCAGGCATTAAGGCAGGACCAAATCTAGCTCCCTCTTCTCCTCCTGATACACCTACACCAAAGTAGTTAATTCCTTTTTCTAGCAATAAATCATATCTTCTTTGAGTATCTTTGAAGAATGAGTTTCCTCCATCAATAATGATATCACCTTGATCAAGAAGTGGTGTAAGTTGTTCAATTAGACTATCAACAGCAAATCCTGCTTTAACCATTAAAACAACTTTTCTAGGTTTTTCTAAACCATCAATTAACTCTTGTAGAGAATATCTACCAACTACATTACTATGTGGGTGCTCTTCTAGCATTTTATCAACAACACTTGTTGTTCTATTAAATACTGCAACTTTAAATCCATTATCCGCAATATTTAACGCCAAATTGCTTCCCATTACCGACAAACCGATAACTCCAATATTTTGTTTCATTAATGAACCTCCTAATATTTCTTAATTACGATTATACCACTAAAATATCTATTTGTGTAAATATTTTTACCTAAAAAAATTTTTTACTATATTTACTTTAATTACTTAATGCATTAAATTAAGAAATATAATATATATCTGTAATAAGTACAAAATTTTTTTCTATAAAACAACTATTACCACTTTTTTAAATGTATGCGTTTTAATTGCTATATTACAGTTAATTACGACGTTTATCTTTTAACGATTTTCTATAATTACTACTCCATATTAAAATTATATATACATAATTTTTTTAATAAAAATAGATACTAAGATGTTTAAATGTACAAATATGCATCAAAAAATATAAACAAACTACTTGATTTTAATTTTTTCATAATATATAATGTTAGAAAAGAAATGGTAACGTTTACTTAAAATAAAAAGATAAAGGAGAACTAAACTATGAGTGAAGTTAAAGTTTTGAAAAATTTTATTAATGGAGTGTTTGAAGAAAATTCAAATTATGACTATATTAACGTACTAAATCCTTCAACAGAAGAAGTAATCGCAAAAATCCCTTCATCTGGTGAAGACGTTGTAGATCGTGCGATAGATGTTGCTGAAGTTGCCCAACGCGACTGGGAAAAATTACCTGCAGTCCAAAGAGGTGCTTATCTTAGAAAAATTGCTGAGCGTATCCGTGAACGTGAACCTGAAATTACACAAACTATCGTTAATGAAGGTGGTAAAACATTTGATTTAGCAAAAGTAGAAGTACTATTTACGGCTGATTATTTAGATTACATGGCTGAGTGGGCTAGAAGATATGAAGGAGAAATTATCCAAAGTGATAGACAAGACGAACACATTTTCTTATTCAAACGCCCTCATGGAGTAACTACTGGTATCTTACCATGGAACTTCCCATTCTTCTTAATCGCTAGAAAAGCTGCTCCTGCTTTACTTACTGGTAATACAATCGTATTAAAACCAAGTCAACTAACACCAATTAACGCAGATATTTTTGCTGAGATTTGTATAGAAGTAGGACTTCCAAAAGGTATCCTTAACATAATCCACGGACGCGGATCAGTAGTTGGAAATAGATTGGCATCTAATCCTAAAGTTGGCCTAGTGAGCTTAACAGGAAGCTTAACAGCCGGACAAGAAGTTATGAGAGCCGCTGCTGAAAATATTACTAACGTTTCTCTAGAACTTGGTGGAAAAGCTCCAGCTATCGTATTCAAAGACGCTGACTTAAGTCTTGCTGCAAAAGCAATCGTAGCATCTCGTGTAATAAACTCTGGTCAAGTATGTAACTGTGCAGAAAGAGTATATGTTCACGAAGATGTTAAAGATGAGTTTGAAAAACTATTATTCGCAGAACTTGATAAAGTTAAATTCGGTGATCCTAACAAAGAAGGTGGTTTAGACTACGGTCCACTTATCGAAAAACGTGCTGTAGATGCAGTTGCTGAAAAAGTTGCTTACGCTGTGAAACAAGGGGCAACTCTATCATACGGTGGAACTCGTGATGAAAATCAAGTTGGATACTTCTTTGGACCAACTGTTTTAACAGATGTAACTAACGACATGAGAATCATGAAAGAGGAAACTTTCGGACCAGTAATTCCTGTTGCAACATTCAAAACTTTAGAAGAAGTATTAGAATATGCTAACGATTCTGAATACGGATTAACTTCATCAGTATACACTACTAACCTTAACACTGCATTCAAAGCGGTTAACGGTCTAAAATTCGGTGAAACATACATCAACCGTGAAAACTTTGAAGCAATGCAAGGATTCCACGCTGGACGTCGTAAATCTGGTATCGGTGGAGCAGACGGTAAACACGGATTAGAAGAATACTTAACTACTCAAGTTGTTTACATGCAATTAGATAACGAATAAAAAATAAAAACAGATTCTAGATTTCTAGAGTCTGTTTTTGCTATAAATAAGTCAAAACCAAAGAAAATGGATGTAATCCAAAATTAAGGATTACATCCATTTTTTATTTCAATATTATTAATTGAATAACCCAGGAATAATTGGTGTTGGCGTGTCAGAATTATCAGTTATAATTCCAGTCATGTCTCTTCCAGGTTTCTCTGGCGTTGGTTTTGGTTCTGGTTTTGGTTCTGGTTTTGGTTCCGGTTTTGGTTCCGGTTTTGGTTCTGGTTTTGGTTCCGGTGTTGGTTCTGGTATCGGCGTAACATCTCCTGGTTCTTTTCCTAAATCACCAATTCCTGGACGATCTCCTGGTGTTCCTGGATCTACTTTATCACCTGGTACTTCTGGTTTAACTTCTACTTTACCATCTTCAAATTTGTATGAAACTGTTGCTCTTACTAAGTGAGAGTTAACAGTTTTTGAGATTGTAACGTGATCAGCTACTACTGAAGTTTTTGGTAATGCTTTTGGCGCGAATCCTTTACCAACTTCACCTTCAACGTTGAAAGGTACTAATTTAGTTTCACCTTTTTTAAGATCTCCAACACTTACTGTGTATTGACCTTTTCCATCTACAGAAATTGTTACTTTTGCAGCAAGTACATCTTGAGTAGCTGTAACTTCTACAAAGTTCCCTTCTGCATTTTGTACAAATTTAGCTGCGACGTGTTTTGTTTGAGCTTGTTCTGCTGCGTGCGCTGTTGGCACATTAGTTTGAGCTGCAATTGGAGCTACTGCTAATCCTGCAACTACTGTAGCCGCTACTACTTTTTTAATGTTTTTGTTCATTATAAACTTCCTCCTATTTATTTATAAATACATAATTTTTATATTAAATTTCATATAGATAATAATACCATATATTAAATATCAATGCAATAATTTACTTGAGTTTTTAAATCTCTCTTATAATATTTTTAAAAATAAGTTGCAACAGAAACTTAACCAATTCACCTTTTTCCCTTTTATTATGCACTTTTCGTAACTCTTCACACATAAAATTGTAACTATATTAAGTATTCAATATATCTATTACTCGATAGTACTTATCAATTATTTGTACAAACTATATAATTTAACGAATTTCATATTTATGCATTAACCCCAAAATTATATTTTACTACAATCTTATAAATTTGACTCATCATCTTCGAATTTTTTTATTATTAATTTCAAAAAAAGATTGACAAGTTTTCAGATAAATGTTAATATTTTATCAACAATTAAAAAGGAGCTACTCAATAATGAAAAATATAATTCTAACTAGTATAAGAGAATACTTTTTTGTGCCATTTTAGCAGCACTTATATCTCACAGCATTGTAGATATAAGTGCAACGATGTCTACAATGGCTAGTTAAATTTGTTTTTCGGCCATTGGTAAAATACTAAATGGTCTTTGAGTATGATATTATATATTTTTTTCAAAAAAGGGCTGACCCAAAAGACCAGTAAAAAAAGGAGTATCGAGAAAAAAATTCGGTACTTCTTTTTAAAATTAATAAAAAAATCATCCCCATGATATAATAATAGTATAACCAAAAACCAAAAAATCAAAGGAGATGATATAAACGAGTAACAAAGTTACCTATAAAAATTATAACATGAATCAACTACAAATACCAATGGATATAACTGATTGGATAGAAGAAAATCACATGTCAAAACTAGTAAATCAAGTAGTAGAAGGAATAGATGAAAAAATACTAAGACAATCATATAAAGGTGGAGGCAGATGTTCATATCATCCAAAAATGATGTTGAAAATAATAATCTACGCATATATAAATAAAGTGACAAGTGGAAGAAAAATAGAAAAACTATGCAAAGAAAACCTTCCAATGATATGGTTAGCCGCAAGACAAACACCAGATTTTCGTACAATAAATAGATTTCGAGTAGAAAAAGAAGAAGTATTTAAAGCGATAGTACTAAGATTGATAGAAGCAGAACTTATAGACCCTAGTATATATTATCTAGATGGAACAAAAGTAGAAGCAAATGCAAATAAATACACATTTGTATGGAAAAAATCAACACAAAGATACAAAGAAAAAATAACAGAAAAAATAACGGAATTTCTAGAAGAAGCAAGCAACTTGAGTGAAGGAGAACTAAAACAAGAAGATACAGTGAAGGGATTATCAGATTTAAAAGAGTTATCACAAGAAATACTACAAGATATAGACAATCTAGGATCTAAAGAAATTGAGCAAATAGTAGAAGTATTAGAAGAAATAAAAGAAGAACAAGAAATACAAGAAATCCCCAGAAATAGAAAGCGAGTAATCAATAAGATAACAAAGAAAATAAAAGAAGACTATCTACCAAAACTGCAAAAATACGAAAATCAGCTAGAAATATTAAAAGATAGAAATAGTTATTCAAAAACAGATAAAGACGCAACTTTCATGAGAATGAAAGAAGACCATATGAAAAATGGGCAATTAAAAACAGGATACAATATACAAGTAGGCACACACAATCAATATGTATTAGGCTTTACAATACATCAAAATCCAACAGATGTAAGAACATTACAATCACATATAGAAAATATTAAAGAACAAGGAATAATAGAACCAAAAACAATAGTAGCTGATGCAGGATACGGAAGTGAAGAAAACTATATTTACTGCGAAGAAAATAATTATCAGGCACTAATACCATATAATATGATGAGAAAAGAACAGATGAAAAAATACAAAAAAGACATAAAAAACTCATCAAACTGGAAATATGATGTATTTAGTGATAGTTTCGTATGCGCAAATAATAGATATGTAGATTTTGAAAAATATATAAGTAGAACTGATAAATACGGATATAAAAGAGATTTCAAACAATACAAATGTGAAGAATGTAGTGATTGTCCAATAAAACACCTATGTACAAAAGCAAAAGGTAATAGAACAATACTATATAATCCAACGTATGAAGAGTTGAAAGTGAAACAAAAATATTTACTTTTAGAAAACGAAGAAACTAAAAACATATACTTAAAAAGAAAGATAGAAATCGAAAGTTTCTTCGGTAATTTAAAACAGAACTTGGTGTTCACAAGATTTTCCCTTCGAGGAATTGAAAATGTGAGGGTCGAATTTGCCCTGCACGCTATTTCCCATAATTTAATAAAATTAGCAAAACACCTGATAAGACAGGGAGGATTAGCTGATTTTATTGGGAAATATTTTTCATTTTTTAGAATTCCTATCAAAAATCATTCAAAAAGCCAAGAAAAGAATTTTTATCAATCTTTTCTTGGCTTTTCTTTATGCTTTTGGGTCAGCCCCTGTTTTTCATACTCTACCGAACATCGTTATATGGCTGTAGGCTCACACGATGGAACTAGAAGACTTAGCTCTTGGGGAAAATTCGATTAAAGTTATCTTCCTAATCTTGCGATTATAACTGATAACAAAAGAAGACCTTGGAACCTCGTAAGGTTT
>NZ_CAUSAI010000020.1:0-29750 GCF_963529685.1 uncultured Gemella sp. | reverse complement strand
GACCAAAACATCAATGCGTTCATTGATATTTTGGTCGTTTTGTCAACAATCTGAAAGAAGAGTTGACAATAAAGTCAACTCTTCTTTTTTTAATGTGTAAGTATTAAATTCAGTATACCTGCAAAAATAAGTAAGATAATACTCCATTTAATGGTTTCTTTGAAAATCTCACTATCCTTATTTACTAAACCTACAGCAGCAGCAGCAACAGCAATTGACTGAGGTGAAATCATTTTTGCGATAGCTCCTCCTGTGATATTCGCAGCTACTAATAATGTAGGATCTACGCCAATCTGAGAAGCGGTAATAGATTGTAAACCTGCAAATAGTGAACCACTATTAACAACAGATCCAGTAAGAAATACCCCAATCCAACCTAGAATAGGAGAAAGTAATGGGAATATTTTTCCGGTATTTGCTAATGCTAATCCTAAAGTAGAAGACATTCCTGAGTATGTAGAAATATAAGCAAATGCTAAAACTGAACATATAGTAAGAATAGGTGACCAAAGTTCAAGGAAAGTTTCTTTTAAAACTAGTTTAATTATGCGGCCACGTACTCTAAAAATTATTATAGTAAGAATAGCAGCAAGAGCTATAGCTGTAGTAGTTGATGTAAAAGGTGAAAAACTAAATATAGCTTTTATAGGTGTAGGATCCTTAGTAATAGGAGCAACTTTAGCTACAGTACCATCTATATAATAAGGAAAATTAAAGATTAAAGAATTTAAAACTCCAGGTTTTTGACCAGTTTTGGGGTTACCGCTTTGAATTAATTGCTTAAAGAAACTAGTATTCAAAATAGTAACAAATAAAGTTAATAAAATAAATGGTAACCAAGCTGTAGTTACTTTTTTTAGAGAGAGTTCTTGCTTTTCTTCTAGTATATTTTGTTTTATTGATAAAATATTTTTTGGACTCCAGAATCTTAAGAATATAACTAATGAAAGTAAACTAATAATCGCAGAAACTACATCAACTAATTCTGGACCAACAAAATTTAAGAAAATAAACTGTATGATAGCGAAAGATCCACCTGAAACTAAAATTGCAGGAAGAGTTTCTTTTATTCCTTTAAGTCCATCTACCATAAATACCAATAAGAAAGTTACGATAAGTGTTACTAGGCATAAAATAACCGAAGTAGCTTTCCCTAGAGATACTGCATCTAACTCAGTAAGACTTGCTGGAATTGTCACGGGAATACCCATTGCACCATAAGCACCACCAGCAATATTTGAAACTAAACATATAGCAGCAGCTTGTAAAGGTTTAAAACCTAGACCGACTAAAATAGCAGCAGTAATAGCAACAGGTGCTCCAAAACCAGCTGCACCTTCTAGAAACGCATTAAAAGAAAATGCAATAAGAAGAACTTGAATTCTTTTATCAGATGATATTGATGAAATACTTTGCTTTATAATGTCAAAACATCCGATTTTGACAGTTAGTTTATATAAAAATATTGCAGATAGAACAATGCTAGCAACAGGCCATAAACCCGAGACTACTCCTTGTTCAGCTGCACCAGCAATTTTATCAACCGGCATTTTATAAAAGGTATAAGCTATAATGGCTGAGCTCAGAATACTTAAAGCCCCTGCTGTATAACCTTTTAATTTAAAGATAACTAATGAAATAAGAAAAATAATAATAGGAAGCACAGCGATGGCGGCAGATACCCAAATATTGCCGCTTGGATTGTATTGCTGACTCCAAATAGTATTTAAAAACATTTTAATACTCCTTCTAAGTTTTTTAGTATATAAGATTATACACTATTTAAAAAAATTATACACCCAAAAAATATATTTATACAATAGCTTTGCTTGAATTTTGCAATATAAAGTTTACATATTTTTGAGAAAATTACTAATTAAGTGCAATTTTTATAAAATACTAAGAAATATAAATTGAGGCTGGAAAAGCTGTAAAATAAAAAAATATTGTTCTTAATAATAAAAATTAAAAAAAGATATATATTATTGAAAAAATAATTTGAAGATTAATAGAATTTATATTTATTATTCTGTATTCATAAAAAAGACGATAAATACTCATAAAAATTTATCATTTAAAAAATGATATTATATAGTAAATAAGCAAAAATTTATAATACTGTATCAGTATAGAGGTATTTTATATTGATACAAATCACCAAATTTTATCTAGATAAATATTGTTATTTAATTGGAGCCGGAAATTTGACTTTTATTTTGAAACATTGTATATTATTAAAGTAATATATGATTAAAACATAATTTATATACATTTAATTTAATAAATATATACATAAACTTTGGAGGTTATTATGGTAAAAACATCAAAAGATTTAACTAAACAAGAGCATTTAGAAATGTATGAATTAATGCACCTTATTAGAGATTTTGATATGGAGTTAAGTAAACTATACTCTCGTGGTTTAGTTCACGGTATGACTCACTATTCAGTAGGAGAGGAAGCTGCTAACGTTGGAGCTATTTATCCATTAAGAAAAGAAGACTTAATGTACTCTAATCACCGTGGTCATGGTCAAACAATAGCAAAAGGAATTGAAATTGATCGTATGATGGCTGAAATCCTAGGTAAAGAAACAGGTCAATGTAAAGGACGTGGTGGAAGTATGCACGTTTATGATCTTGAACAAGGAAATATGGGATGTAATGGTATCGTTGGTGGAGGACACGGTTTAAGTACTGGTGCTGCACTAGCTCAAAAAATGAAAAAAACAGGCAACGTTGTTATTTGTTGTATGGGGGACGGAGCTACTAACGAAGGAAGTTTCCACGAATGTTTAAACATGGCATCTAACTGGGATTTACCACTTATTTTCTACGTAATTAACAATAAATATGGTATCTCAATGGCACAAGAAAGATGTATGCGTGTTGAAAAAATCACTGAACGTGCTGCTTCGTACAGAATTAAGGGAATTCATGTTGAAGATGGGAACGACGTATTAGCTGTATATGATGCAATGCAAGAAGCTATTGATCACGCTAGAAGTGGGAAAGGCCCTGTTTTAGTAGAAGCACTATCTTATAGATGGTTTGGACACTCAGCTTCAGATGCAGGTAAATATCGTAGTCGTGAAGAAGTAGCTGAATGGAAATTAAAAGATCCTAACGTAAAATATAAAAATTACTTATTAGAAAATGGAATTGCTACAGAAGAAGAATTAAAAGAAATCGAAGATAGAGCAAAAGCGACTATCGATGATGCTGTAGAATTTGCTAAAGAATCACCATTTGCTGATGGTTCAATTGCATTCCAAGATAATTATGCAGACTAATATTTTAGCTTAAAATAATTTAAATAATATTTTATATAATAGGAGATTAATAGTTATGACTAAAGAAACAAAAATTATGACAGTTCGTGAAGCCATAAAAGAAGCTATGACTCACGAAATGCGTGAAGATGAAAATGTATTTTTAATGGGTGAAGATGTTGGTATCTTCGGAGGAGACTTCGGTACTACAGTAGGTATGCTAGAAGAGTTTGGAGAAGAACGTGTTATCGATACACCTATCAGTGAAGCTGCAATTTGTGGTGCTGCTGCTGGAGCGGCATCTGTAGGTATGCGTCCAATTATAGACGTAACATTTATGGACTTTGTAACAATTGGTATGGATGCAATTGTTAACCAAGCTGCACCAATGCGTTATATGTTAGGTGGAGAAGTACAAGTACCAGTTACTTATCGTTGTGCATCTGGTGCAGGTACAGGAGCTGCTGCTCAACACTGTAAAGCTCTAGAAGCATGGTTTTGTCATATTCCTGGTCTTAAAGTAGTAGCACCAGGTACTGCAGGGGATGTTTATTCAATCTTAAGAGCTGCAATCAGAGACAACAACCCAGTTATCTACATTGAACCAAAAGCGTTATTCGGACGTAAAGGAGAAGTAGAAGTAGGTAAAATTGGTGTAATCGGAAAAGGAGACATCAAAGCAGAAGGAACTGATGTAACATTAGTATCTTGGGGAAGAATGTTAGAGCGTAGCTTAAAAGCTGCTGAAGAATTGAAAGAAGAAGGAATTTCAGTAGAAGTAGTTGACCCAATTACATTAGTACCATTAGATACAGACTTAATAATCAAATCTGTACAAAAAACAGGAAAATTAGTAGTATGTCACGACTCGTTCAAAACAGGTGGATTTGGTGGAGAAATCGTTGCACGTATCGCTGAGAGTGATGCATTTGATTTCTTAGACAGTCCAATTTACCGTGTTGCAGGAGCTGACACTAACATTCCATCAGCTAAAAACTTAGAAAAATTAGTTGTACCTGATGTAGAAGACATCAAAGAAACAATTAAAAAAGCTGTAAATAAAAAATAAAAATTTAGTTAGCGAAGGATGTGAATAAAACATGGCAGTAGAGGTTATTATGCCAAAAGCCGGTAGTGAAATGGAAGAGGGCGAAATCGTACAATGGTTCAAAAATGAAGGTGACCATGTCGAAGCAGGTGAAGTCCTATTAGAAATCGTAACAGATAAAGTAAATATGGAAGTTGAAGCTGATGCAAGCGGAACTTTATTAAAAATATTAGCACAAGCAGGGGATGTTGTACCAGTTGTTCAAACAATCGCATGGATTGGTGAACCAGGTGAAGCAATTCCTGGAGCAACTTCAACAGGTGAAGTAGCTCCTGTTGAAACTGTTGTTGAGAAAAAAGTTGATCACACACCAGTTAAAGAAATAGAAGTAATTGATTACTCAGGAATTCGTGCAACACCAGCAGCAAGAGCGTATGCTCGTAAAAAAGGACTTGATTTGTCTAAAGTTAAAGGAACTGGAGCTAAAGGACGTATTCACAAAGAAGATGTTATTGATTACAAACTTAACTCTAAGGTTAAAATTTCTCCACTTGCTGGACGTATTGCACAAATTGAAGGAATTAATACAGAAAGTATCGTAGGAACAGGACCTAATGGTAAGATTATGAAAGTTGACGTTCTTGCAGTGCTTAATGGTACTCCAAAATCAGAACCAGCTAAAAAACAAGAAATTGCCCAACCAGGTAAAAAATCTGTTAAAGCACCGAATGAAAATCAATGGGGAATTGTTGAAACAGTACCGATGTCACCAATGCGTAAAGTTATTTCTAAACGTATGAGTGAATCTTACTTCAGTGCACCAACATTCGTAGTTAACGTTGAAGTTGATATGACTGAATTATTAGCTTTACGTAAAAAAGTTGTTGATGCAATCCTTGAATAAACAGGTAAAAAAGCGACTGTTACAGACTTTATTTCATTGGCGGTAATTAAATCATTAATGAAACACCCATATGTAAATGCTTCATTATCGGGTGATGAAAAAGAAATGTACCTACATCACTATGTAAACTTATCAATCGCAGTTGGTATGGATAGTGGACTTGTGGTACCAGTAATTAAAGGTGCTGATAAGATGAGCCTTAAAGAGCTTGTAGTAGCTTCTAAAGAAATTACAACTAAAGCTCTTGCTGGTAAGTTAAAACCAGATGAAATGGCAGATTCAACATTTACAATCAGTAACTTAGGTATGTATGGAGTTAAGAGCTTTGTACCAATCATTAACCAACCAAATACAGCTATTTTAGGTGTAAGTGCTACTGTTCAAAAACCAGTAGTATTAAATGGTGAGGTTACTGTAAGACCTATTATGACATTAACATTAACAGCGGATCACCGTGTAGTTGACGGATTAGAAGGAGCTAAATTCATGAAGACACTGAAAGAAGCTATCGAAAATCCACTATCATTACTAATTTAATGATGATATAATATAATAGAAAATAAGAGAAAAGTGTATTAAGGAGTGATTATAACATGGCAGTAGAAGTTATTATGCCAAAAGCCGGAAGTGAAATGGAAGAAGGCGAAATCGTACAATGGTTTAAGCAAGAAGGTGACGAAGTAAAAGAAGGAGAAGTCCTACTTGAAATCGTAACTGATAAAGTTAATATGGAAGTTGAAGCTGAAGCAAGTGGAACATTATTAAAAATTCTTCACCCAGCTGGATCAACTGTACCAGTAGTTCAAACAATTGCTTGGATTGGACAACCTGGTGAAGCAGTACCAGGAGCTGATGGTGCAACTGCAGCAGCTCAAGAAGTTGTTAAAGAAGTAGCAGCTGATGTTAAAGTACCTGAAACTAAAGCAGAAGAAGTATTACCAAAACGTGAACGTCGTGGAGAATATGACGTAGCAGTAATTGGTGGAGGACCTGCTGGATATGTAGCAGCTATTAAAGCAGCTCAATTAGGAGGAAAAGTAGCATTAGTAGAAAACCGTGAACTTGGTGGAACATGTCTAAACCGTGGATGTATTCCAACAAAAACATTCTTACACAATGCTGAAATCATTAACTACATCCGTTCTGCAAAAGATCGTGGTATTAAACTTGTAAATGATGCATTTACAGTTGATATGGAACAAACGGTAGCGGTTAAAAACAAAGTATCTAAAACTCTGTCAGGTGGGGTTGCAGGATTACTTAAATCTTACGGTATTAAAGTATTTAACGGAGTAGGAAGTCTAACAGCTGATAAGAAAATCGTTGTTGATGAAAAAGAAACTATCGATGCTGATAACGTAATTTTAGCTGGTGGTTCTAAAGTAAGTAGAATCAACATTCCAGGAATGGATAGCGATAAAGTACTTACAAGTGATGAGTTCTTAGATATTAAAGAAGTACCATCTCGTTTAGCAGTTATCGGTGGAGGAGTAATCGGTTCTGAGTTAGGACAAGCATTCTCTACATTTGGTTCTAAAGTAACTATCGTTGAGATGGCTGACCGTCTAATCGCAAACATGGACAAAGATGCTTCTGTAGCATTAGAAAAACAATTCAGAAAACAAGGTATCAATGTTCTTACATCTACTAAACTATTAGAAATCGTTGATAAAGGTCACGAAGTAGTAGTTAAAGTAGAAGGAAAAGAAGATATCGTAGTTGACAAAGTATTATTATCTATTGGACGTGTTCCAGATAACACATGTCTTGGTGAATTAGCTGATAAATTTGAAATGGAACGTGGACGTGTTAAAGTTGATGAATACATGGAAACTTCTATTAAAGGAATTTACGCTCCTGGAGATATCAACGGAGTTAAAATGTTAGCACACGCAGCATTCAAGATGGGAGAAATTGCAGCTGAAAATGCTATGGGTCATAATAAAAAAGTTGATCTTAAAGCTACTCCAGCAGCAATCTACACTCATCCAGAAATCGCTATGGTTGGTTTAACTGAAGATCAAGCACGTGAACAATATGATGTTAAAGTTGGTAGATTCAATTTCGGAGCTAACGGACGTTCGTTAGCATCTAACCACGGTGAAGGATTCGTTAAAGTAATCATGGATACTAAATACAGAGAAATCTTAGGTATCCACATCGTAGGACCAGTTGCAGCTGAAATTATCAATGAAGGTTCAACTCTAATTCAAACAGAAATGACAATCGATGATGTTATGGATATTATTCACGGTCACCCAACATACTCAGAAGCTTTATATGAAGCAATGGCTGACTGTATCGATATGTGTATCCATGCACCTAAGAAAAAATCTAAATAAGTTTAATGAAGAAAGCAACTAGATTTCTAGTTGCTTTCTTATATATTATTTGGTAATTATATTGTTATAGAATAATTCCCCCAGGTAAGGATTACTTGCTTGGGGGAAAAGTTTAACGAGAACTTTCAGCATCATGGACTTCTTTGTGTAATGTTTTTAAATTAATATTAACAGCTTTATATTCAATACTTTGAGGTAATTCAAGTGTGAAATTAAGAGGTTTAGATACTTCAATAGTAGCATTTTTAATATCAAAGTTAAATACATGTCCACCTTGAGTACGATCATCACTAATATAGTGAAGATGGAATCCTCCCACACCAACTCCTTGAGTATATTCAGGAGAAAAGAAACCAACTATTGTACCCTTACTATCTTTGTAATTAAATATACTTTGTGTTTCTAATATTTCTAGAAGAGTAGGATAAGGTTTTTCATGTTTTTTAGGTGAGCGAGTATCAATTTTATCGAATACACCAGTAATTTTTATTGCATAAAAATAATTTGGATTTAAATATTCACCAATATCATTGTTTAAATTTTCAAAACTTGTTGCAGTTACTTTTTTGAAGTTTGTAGAGAACTTAGTAATATTTGAAAAAGGTGAAGTTGCATCTTTAGGCTGCAGAGTAGAGAATCCATTGCTATCAGTTTTATAAACTTCTCCATTTAATATAATCATTTCGCCATCAACACCTTCGAAAGTACCAATCCCAAAATCACCATGTTCTAGTAATTTTTCTACAGTTGTAGTTCCACTAAATGCTCCACCCATTAGTGCAGCCATAGTGCTATATTGATATAACATAATACTTCTCCTTTTATGTCTTATATTTTTGAAACAAGAGAAACTTGAATCAGGCTTAATAGAAACTAGTAGTTCTTTAAAATTAGTTTAAGTAGCTATCTTGAAGAGTTTCACCAAGTTTGATGTTATCACTGTAGTCAACAGGTACATCAATAACAACAGGGCCTTCAATTTTAAATGCTTCTTCTAAACATTTCGCAAGCTCTTCTTTTGTCGTAGCTCTCATACCTACCGCCCCATAAGATTCTGCATGTTTTTTTATATCGACTTGACCAAGATGTACAGCAGAATCACGTCCATATTTCATCTCTTGTTGGAATGCGACCATGTTATATGATGAATCGTTCCAAACTACGTGAACTATAGGTGATTTTAATCTTACAGCAGTTTCAAGTTCCATTGCTGAGAATAGGAAGCCACCGTCACCCGATATTGATAAAGTTTTCTTATTAGGATAAAGTAATCCTGCAGCTATAGCCCATGGTAAAGCTACACCTAAAGTCTGCATACCATTAGAGAAAAGTAAATGGCGAGGTTCGTAAGAACGGAAATGTCTAGCTAACCAAATACCATGAGATCCAATATCACAAGTAACAATAGTGTCATCAGATACCGCATTTTGAGTTTGCTGAATAATTTCTAATGGATGAAGTCGACCTTCAATTTTTGATTTAGGAGGTTCATCACGTTTTACTATTTCTTCTTGCAGTTCTTTTAGATAAGATAGATTTTCTTCTGAAACCCTTACTTTTGGATTTTCTTCATAAATACATTTTAAAGTTGCAGAAATGTCACCGATAAGTTCTATATCAGGTTGATAATCTCTATCTATTACAGCGATAGTATCGTCTATGTGGACTAATGTAGCACATTTATTGGTATTCCAATAGACTGGATCATATTCGATAGGGTCATAACCAATAGATATAATTAAGTCCGCTTTGTGTAACAATCTGTCACCAGGTTGGTTCCTAAATAATCCAACACGACCATAGAAGTGTTGAACAAGGCCGCGAGAAATTACGCCAGCAGCTTGGAACATTTCAACAACAGGTATACCAGTTTTAGCAACTAATAATCGAATTGCTTCTGTGGACTCTTTAGTAGAAGCATTCATTCCTAAAAGAAGAACTGGCAGCTCAGCATTTTCAATTTTTTCTACTAAATCACGGACATATTTCGGATCTGCAATACCTAAAACAGGTTCTTTAAGTCTTTTAATCGCTTTTACAGAAGTATTTTCATTTATAACATCAGCAGGTAAAGAAACAAAAGTAGCACCTTTTTTAGGTTCTTTAGCTTTTCTAAATGCATTAGTAATTGCCTCAGAAATACTATCTTGATGACCTACCTCAACAGCTGATTTAGTTATTGGACGTAGCAAACCAACATTATCCATACTTTGGTGTGTTTGTTTTAATAAATCAGAACGTTTAACTTGCCCTCCTATAGCAACTACAGGATCTCCCTCAGAGTTTGCTGTAACTAATCCAGTTGCAAGGTTACTAACCCCTGGACCAGAAGTAACTAAGGCAACTCCAGGTTTTCCAGTAAGACGACCAACAGCTTGAGCCATAAAAGCGGCATTTTGTTCGTGGCGAACTACAATAAGTTCAGGCCCGCGGTCAACAAGTGCATCGAAAACAGCATCTATTTTTGCACCAGGTATAGCAAAAACGTGTTTAACTTCTTCATTTATTAAAGTATCTACAACTAATTCTGCTCCACGGCGAGACTGTTGTTCTAAATTTTCTCTCATTAATTAATCCTCCTAAATCATGAGACTTTCTAAAATATATAATAATATTCTAACTCTATATTGTATTTTTTTCAAGAATGGAAACTTTCGGGAGTGATTAAAAAATCGTTATTTCGGAGAAACAAGATTTTGTCGAGTTATCTCCACGAAGTTTATTAGATATCTAAAAAGCTTTTATAAAGAGAATTTAGATATCAGTAAACCATTGTCTCTATGAGTTATCGCATATAAACTTTTTAAAATTTAAGACTTTTTGATCGGTACTATTTTTAGTAAATAGAAATTTGTATATTATGTGCAAGTGTAAAGAGTATATAGTTCTTAATCAGATAGATTTTATCATTCGTTAATTGAATTATTAAAAAATTCATCTCTTAATATACCATATTTTATAGAATCATAGTAAACTTCATTATAATATATAACTTTTCTAATTCTAGCTTCACAAATAAGACCGATTTTTTCTGCGAGTTTCATCATGCGCTGATTACCACTCCAAGTAGTAAGTCCAATATGTTGAATTTCTGGAAACTTATCAAAACATATCTTAACCCATTTACTTAAAGCTGTAAAGCCTATACCTTTTGACCATATGCAGTTATCATATATTATAATTCCAATCTCTAACCATCTAGTAGCAAAATTCTCCCAATAATAAGTGACGATACCGACAGGTTTATTATTAAAAAATATGCCTAGAACACGTTCACTTAAATAATATTCGTGATGATTTTTTAGTAAGAAAGTTTCTAAGTCTATAAATTTAAATTCGTTAAAGTAAGGTGCATTGTATTTACTCCATTCCGGATTCTCTGACGAGTAAATCACATTATATAAATCAATTAAATGTTTTTCTTCAATTTTTTTTAGTGTAATCATAAAAATCTCCTTTTCTATATTATACCATAGAAAAAACTAGAGAATATGTAAGTAGCTTGTATAAAAACTGTTATTATAATATTAATTTTTAGTATGAAAGGTTATTATGTGAAAATCAAAAAGTAGAAGAATAGAAAAATTTATAAAAGAAAGCTAAAAAAAGGGATGACCCATTTTTGAGTCACTCCCTAAATTTTATTTCACTGTGTATTTACCAGTTTTGTAGTCTATAATAACACCTTTTTGGAAGTTTGGTAAGAATACATTGTACTTAACACTCTTACCATTATCTTCAACTGATATAGCTTCCATAATTACACCTTGAGCAACTAGATCATCACCTTTAAAAACGGGAGTTACACGATAACGAACATGTTTTTTTGTTTTCTTAACATAATCTGCAACTTCATTTTCAAAAGGAATCATATTGTGATTCATAAATCTTGTGCCTGTCATAAGATTTTTGTCATTATCATTTTCACCAGCAAGCTGAAATGCTATTAAATGCGATCTATCATAGACATGCGCTCCTCTATTACTTTGCCATCCACTAGGACGAACATGTGCGATTTCTTCGCGTTTATCAGTAGGCATTAAATCGATACCTATTATTCCATTTGCTTGTCCGACACGCCCAAGTTTATCTAACGGGCTGTAATTTTCAAAAGAACTAGCAGATAAATCCTCTTTAGAAAAGTATGGATTATTATTGTTTAGTACTTTATATCTATTATTATCAGTTGCTTCACTTTCCTTTGGTGCTGTAAGTGAGTTTAGTACATCATCAGGTATCTTTGAAACACTAGCAAAAGTTGCAGTGTTCGCACTTTTATTTGACGATTTATTGGTATAGTATGTAATAGCAAATGCGGCTAAAATTACTATAGCAATAGA
Organism: uncultured Gemella sp.; assembly: GCF_963529685.1. Classification (GTDB taxonomy): domain Bacteria; phylum Bacillota; class Bacilli; order Staphylococcales; family Gemellaceae; genus Gemella. The sequence goes on along the minus strand of NZ_CAUSAI010000020.1, from coordinate 17,845 downwards.
AATTAATGAAAATAGTGATAATTGTTGCTTTTTTCTTTTTGCCATAGGACCTCCTTATTTTTTTATAATAATTCAAACGATTAAGAGGAAGAGTTAAGCTCTTCCCCAAAATTAATTTTATTTTTTAAAATAGTTAATACCCATTGCATCTTTTACTTCATCTAGAGTAGCAGCTGCAACTTTTTCAGCTTTTTCACTTCCGGCTTTTAGCATTCTGTATACTTCGGTTTTATCTTTTGCGAATTCTTCACGACGTTCTCTTATTGGACGTAAGTAATCTTGCATAACATCATTTAAACGACGTTTTAATTTCATATCACCAAGCCCACCGCGAGAATAGTGTTCTTTAAGTTCAGCGACTTCATCAGTACGAGAATCAAAAATATCAAGGTATGTGAATACTACATTTCCTTCTACTTGACCTGGATCTTCAATTTTAATGTGATTTGGATCAGTATACATTTTCATGATTTTAGCTTTAATATTTTCTTCGCTATCCCCTAAATATATACCATTATTTAAACTTTTACTCATTTTCCCTTGTCCATCAATTCCAACAAGACGGGCGTGATTTTTAGGTGGAAGTACAATTTCAGGAAGTACTAGAACTTCTTTATTGTATGTTCTATTAAAGTCACGAACGATTTCACGTGTTTGCTCAAGCATAGGTTTTTGATCTTCACCAACAGGAACGTGAGTTGCTTTAAATGCTGTTATATCAGCAGCTTGACTTACAGGATAAGTAAAGAATCCTGCGGGAATACTTTCACCAAATTTCTTATCGTTAATTTCCTGTTTAACAGTAGGATTACGGTGTAATCTAGAAACTGATACTAAATTCATGTAGTACATGTATAATTCTGCAAGTTGTGGAATTTGTGATTGAATAAAAATAGTAGTCTTGCTAGGATCAATTCCAACTGCAAGGTAATCAAGTGCAACTTCTGTAATATTTTCAATAACTTTTCCAGGATTATCAGCATTATCAGTAAGAGCTTGTTGATCGGCTATCATAATAAATACTTCAGTATCATCTTCATTTTGTAAAGCTATACGATTTTTTAAAGAACCAACATAGTGACCTAAGTGAAGTTTACCAGTTGGTCTATCTCCAGTTAAAATAATTTTTGTCATAAAAGGGTAACTCCTTTATAATAATTTTAATAATTCCTTATAATTATACCATAATCTAGCAGAAGTTTGTTTGAATTAATATAAAAAATATTAATTTGAATAAAAATGTAGTGCTTTACTTGGCAAAAAATGTTATAATAATAGGTATAGAAATAGTTAATTATCAAGGAGATTAATATGATATACATAGAATCAAAAAGTAATGATCCACGCTACAATACCGCTTTAGAGCTTTATGCTTTCAATGAACTTTCAGAAAAAGATGATGTGTTTATGTTATGGATAAACTCACCATGTATCGTTGTTGGTAAAAACCAAAACACAACAGAAGAAGTAAACCAAAAATTCTGTGATGATAAAGGTATTAAAATTGTTCGTCGTGTAAGTGGTGGTGGTGCAGTTTATCACGATTTAAATAACTTAAACTACACTATTATCTCAAACGGAAGAAAAGGAGAAGAATTTGACTTCAAATCATTCTCGCAACCTGTACTTGATGCATTAGATTCTCTAGGAGTTAAAGCGGAATTTACTGGACGTAATGACTTAGAAATCGATGGTCAAAAATTCTGTGGTAATGCACAATACGTACGTAATGGTCGTATTATGCATCATGGTTGTTTAATGTTTGATGTTGATACATCAGTTTTAGCGGATGCTTTAAAAGTATCTAAAGATAAGATTGAATCAAAAGGTATCAAATCAGTACGCTCACGTGTAACAAATATTAAAGATCATCTTCCAAATCAAGACATGACAGTTCAAGATTTCGTTGCTGCACTTAAAAAATATATGAGTGAAAAATACGAAATGACTGATTTTGTTGCAACTGAAGTAGATGAAGCTGCAATCTTAGCTATCCAAGAAGAAAAAAATAACTCATGGGATTGGGTATATGGTAAAAACCCTGACTTCAATATTAAACGTAACAGAAGACTTAAAACTGGTAAAATTGAAGCTAATATCATGGTAGAACAAGGAGTTATTACTAATATCAAATTCTACGGAGACTTCTTCGGAGTAATGGATGTTGAAGATATTGCTAAAAAATTAGTGGGTGTAAAATACCAAAAAGAAGATATTCAAAAAGTTTTAGAGCAAATTGATATTAATTCGTACTTCTTAGGAGCAACATTAGAAGAAGTAGTAGATATCTTAGTAGATTAATAAATAATTTTGGAGGGATGTATTATGATAATCACAACAACAAATAATGTTCCAGGAATGGAAATAGTAGAATATAAAGGATTAGCTACAGGTGAAGTAGTAGCTGGGATTAATTTCATTAAAGATATAGGAGCAGGGCTTCGAAACTTTTTTGGTGGAAGAAGCCAAGGTTACGAAGATGAAATTATTCAAGCAAGAGCTGAAGCTTTAAAAGAGTTAGAAGCTCGTGCAGCAGCAATGGGAGCCAATGCGGTTATCGGAGTTAGAATAGACTTCGATGGACTAGGAAGCAACGGTAACAATATGCTTTTAGTTACAGCTACTGGAACAGCAGTTGTAGTAAGATAAAAAATTATATAAATTGTAAAATAAAAATAATAGAAAAATCTATTAAGATATTGTATAATGATAAACAGTTATTAAATTTTCAATAGAGAGGAAAAATATAATGAAAAAAGTATTTAATTTTAAAAAGCTTTTCTCTATTTTACTTTTAGCAATTGCTTTGGTAACATCTGCAGTATTTGTAGCAGGATGTAGTGATGATGACAGTTCAAGTACAAGCTCATCAAAAGCAACTTATAAAGTAAGTAAAGAAGACAAAGATTATTTATCAAAACGTTTTTCAGAGTTATCTAAGACTAATAATGAAACTGTAGCATATGTTTATGCACCAGGTACTCAGTTAGATGAACCAGTAGTTCAAACTAATGACAATGAAACATACTTAGATAAAACTTTTGAAGGTGGACATGTTCCTTATCTTGGTACTGTATTTATGGATATGGATAACAAAAAAGATTTCCATGACAGATTAACTTGGTTATTCGGGCATGCTCGTGGAAGTAAAGTTGGAGATCACCGTATGTTTAACGACGTTAACTACTACGATAAACAAGAATACATGGATAAACATAAATATGTAGTAATTGAAACTCCTGAGAGAAAATACTACTATGAAGCAGCATTCTTAACAATCGTACCAGAAACAACATCATTCTATCGTTTAGACTTTGAAAATGATGAAGATTTCTTAAACCAATTAACAAACGTTAAAAAAGATGCAGCTACTAAAAACGACAATGTAAAACTTAAAGGAAATGATAAGTACTTAGTATTATCTACTTGTCGTGAAGAAGATGAAACAATTCGTTCTAACCTATACCTTCGTTTAATTCCAGACAATGAAATGAACGATTTCTTAGAAAAACACAAAGACGAATTAAAATACGCACCAACAAGATAATATGTATAAAAAGCAATCTATTGACTAGTTCAGTAGATTGCTTTTATATATTTAAATTATATTTTTTCTAGGCATTAACTTAAATTCTCTAACTAGGAAGAATAAAGAAACAGAGAATGCACAAAGGTCTGTTATAGGTGTAGCATAGATTACTCCATTAATACCAAAGAAATGTGAAAGAATAAATAACATTGGTATTAGTACTATAAGCTGTTTAGTTAAAGCGATAGTGACACCAATCTTTGGTTTTCCTATTGCAGAGAAGAAAGTAGAGCTTGAAATATGAACACCATTGATAAATGTAAATAACAAGAAGAATCTCATATACTTAACTGCAAACTCAAAGTAAAGTTCATTACCATTACCAAATAGACTAACAATTTGTTTAGGAAAAATCTCAAAGATTAAGAAGAATGTAATTGAGATAATCATTGCATACTTCATGGTATATCTCATTGTAGTACGAACTCGCTCGTATTTTTTAGCTCCGTAATTATATCCGAAAATTGGTTGAGCTCCTTGAATTAATCCAATAATAATAGCTATAAATATTATATAAATTTTAGCTACGATTCCAGCTACAGCTATAGGAATATCATTTCCGTACACAGAATTAGTACCGTGAATATTTAGCAAATTGTTTGTTACTATTTGAGCTATCATATTAGAACCTTGGAAAACAAATGAGGGCATTCCGAAACCTGCAGCAACTTTTAATAAACGTATCTTAGGGATGAAGTCTTGCTTAGTAAATTTAACACTTTTAAATTTTAGAAAATATAAAACAAGAATTAAAGCAGATAAGAATTGACTTATTACTGTAGCCCAAGCAGATCCAGCGATTCCCCAACCGAATCCAAAAATAAAAATTGGATTAAGAATAGTATTAAGTACAGCACCAAAAATAATAGCAAACATAGAGTATTTTGGACTATTATCTGAACGAACAATTGGATTAGTACTAATTGATATTAAAAGGAATGGAATTCCTAATGACGATATACTTGCAAATGTCATCGCGTATTCTAAGATTTCATCAGTAGATCCAAATGCGTACATAAGTGGTTTTAAGAATATATGTACTAAAATTGTAATAATAATACCTATAATAAATAATGAAGATACTGCAGTGCCAACTACAGATTTCGCTTTTTCAGGATTTCCTCGCCCAAGTTCTAGATTAAAGTTTGAGGTAGCGCCGATTCCTATCATTAAACCTATAGCTAAGCAAATAATTGTAAGAGGAAAGACGACATTTGTTGCCGCATTACCTAAGTAACCAACACCTTGACCGATAAAAATCTGGTCAATTACACTATACATCGCATTAATAATATTAGCGGTAATTGCAGGCCAAGCAAATGATGTAAGTAATTTTTTTATAGGTTTTGTGCCTAGCGGATTTTCTATATAATTTTGTGTTTTTTCCATTTGATTTCCTCCTTAAGTTATTTTATTCAATAGTGTAAAGAAAGTAGAAATTTCTTTTTCAGTTAAGTTTTTAAGAACTTCTTTTTCAGCTGTGTTTAGCAGATTAGAGTAAGTTGATAAGACTTCTTTTCCTACTTCGGTTAAATATAGTGTAAAAGAACGTCTATCTTTCACTCCACGTTTTCTAATAACAAAATTTTGTTTTTCTAGTGCATCGATATTACGTCCAACAATATTTCTATCTTTTCTATGTATTTCAGCGAGTTGAGCTTGAGTTAATCCTTCATTTTCTGAAATGTAGATAAGAGTAATGAAATGCCCGTGTGTAATACCGATCTCAGCTAGAGGTTGTTTAGTATAATTTCTCATATTTTCTAAAAGTGTAATAAGCTTATATCCCAACGCATCTTTTAACATAATTTCACCACCTAAAATAATATAGCTAATATATTATATACTTAGTATACTACTTTGTCAATAAAAAAAGAAAGGGAATGGCTCAAAAATAATGATTTCAAGGAAACAAGATTTTGTAGAGTCACTTCCTGCAGTAGTTTATTAGATATCTGAAAAGCTTTTATAAAGTGAATTCAGATATCAATAAACCACTGTGCCTATGAGTTTTTCTATAAACTTTGTTAAATTTTAGGACTTTTTGGCTCTCCTCTTTCTTTCATTGTTTTCCTATTTGTTAATGAAAATTAAATTTAATTTGAATTAATATAGAACTTTAATAATAATTAATGTTCTAGACCACCCGTTACTTTTGTATCTTCTTTATCATAATAAGTCACAGCAGTTTTTATTATTAATTCTAAAGCAACGATAATATCTTCTTTTTTCATATAAGGCATGTTAGGTTTGTTTGTAACCTGTTCTTCAATATAAGGGATATGAATAAATCCAGCTTTAATATTTGGATATTTTTTTGAAGTTAGATATAAAGATTCATACATAATATGATTGCAAACAAAAGTCCCGGCAGTATTAGAAATAGCAGAAGGGATATTATTTTTATTTAATTCATCAACAATAGCCTTTATTGGTAGTGTGGAAAAATATGCATTCTCACCATCTTTTCTTATAGTTTCATCAATAGGGCTATTTCCACTATTATCTGGGATTCTAGCGTCATCAATATTAATAGCGATGCGTTCAGGTGTAATTTTACTTCTTCCTCCAGCTTGCCCAACGCAGATTACTATATTAGGAGAAAATGATTTTATATTTTCTTCTAAAACCTGTGAACTATCTTTAAAGACTGTAGGTAGGGTAATTTTCTTAATTTCTATATTATCAATATTATCTGGCAAGCTATTAACACATAAATTAGAGGGGTTAATACTCTCTCCTCCAAATTTATCAAAACCAGTTATTAATACTCTCATAAAGCACCTCGTAATTTTTAAAAAATATATTGTAATAATTAACTTAATAATATTCTATGGTAATTATCACATCTCAATTAATTAAATTTTTAAATTATAATAATTATAAAACAGTTTAGAAAATTTGAAAATAGCATTTTTATAATTTTAGGAGATAAATTGTAATTCATTTTTAAAAGTGATATTATATGAATATAAGGGGTGAGGATTTTGTCTAGAGAAGAAAAATTAAGAACAATTATTAGAACGATAGATAATTCAGAATACAGTGCTACTAAGAAAACTACTAATAAAAAGTGTATGATGAGAACATTTAAAGAAGCCAATGACACTTGGCTAGCTGAAGCTTATTCTAAGAAAAAATATGCTGATTATAAACCATTTCAATTTGTTGATGGAGAGGGAGTAAGATGTTCAATTTACTTAAGTGGTTGCTTATTCGCTTGTAAAGAATGTTTTAACGAAAGTATTCAAAACTTTAATGCTGGACAATTATATACAAAAGAAATAGAAGATCAAATAATACGAGATTTAAGTAATTCATATGTACAAGGACTAACAATTTTAGGAGGAGAGCCGTTCCTTAATACTCAGGTAGCTAGAACGTTAGCTAAAAGAGTTAGAGATGAGTTCGGTTCAACAAAAGATATCTGGGTATATAGTGGCTACACATATGAACAACTCCTAAACGGTAGTGAGGACAAAAAAGAATTACTAAGTTTGTGTGATGTATTGGTAGATGGACCTTTTATGATTTTTCTAAAAGACTTAAGTCTTAGATTTAGAGGAAGTAGTAACCAAAGAATTATAGATTTAAAAAATTCTAGTAGAGATAATGTAGTACTGTATATGGAGTAAGTTTGAGAGTGACGACAGTACTTTAATTATAAGTTATTTTATGCTATAATAATAAAGTCGATGATTAGGGATATAATATATCTCTAATTATTTTATTTAGAAGCTATAGAGAGGAGAAAAAAATTGAAAAATATTATAGAGATTTTTAGAAATGATATAAAAGAAGTATTTAGAAAAACTAATACGTGGATAATTATAGTAGGATTAATATTATTACCATCAATGTATGCATGGCCGAATATACTATCTTCATGGGATCCGTATGGACATACTAATAATATAAAGGTTGCTGTAACCTCAGAAGATGCTGGTGCTACTGTTGATGGAAAAGATTTAAACTTAGGTAATAGTTTAGTTGAAGGATTGAAAAACAATAAAAATCTCGATTGGCAGTTTGTCTCTAATAAACAAGAAGCTGAGGATGGAGTAAGAATAGGTGACTATTATGCGAGTATAGTAGTTCCAAAAAATTTCAGTCAAGATATGACATCGGTTAGTAGAACAGAACCCCAAAGGGCGATTATCGAGTACACAGTAAATGAGAAAATAAATGCGATTAGCCCAAAAATCACTAATAGCGGAGCTTCGGCAATAGCTAATAATATTAGTAAAAACTTTGTAGAAACAGCTAATGGAATAATTTTTGAAAAACTGCATGAAGCAGGTATTAAATTTGAGGAAAACTTACCTTCAATAGAAAGGGCTAAACAGGAAATCTTTAAATTAAATGATAATTTTTCTACATATGAACAAGCTGTAAGTGAGTTAATTGCTAAGGTAGAGCATGGTTCAAATGTTTTGAATAATGTTCAAAATATTTTACCAGAAATAGATAGAGTGGCGACTAATAGTATTATGCTAGCTGATAAGGCTGGAATTACTATTAATAATATTCAGGGATTCAACGAAAGATTATTACCGATTATTAATAATCATCTTAATGTTGTAGAGGAAGTATCTAAAGAAGCTAATGTTATAGCAAAAGAAATCCAACAAAAACCAGATAAAACAGAAGAGATAAAAGTTAGACAAAAGGCTTTAGATAGCAGACTTCAAGCGAGTGGAGAGAGACTACAACTTGTGAAGAATATTTTTGAATATTTTAATAATCTATCAAATGAAAGATTATTAAATAGTCAACTTGAGAGAGTAACGACTTTATTGAATGATATTACGAAGATAAAAGAAGTAAATAATAATATCTATAATAAAATGGATTATTATGATGAAATAGCAGATACTGTAAAAGTTGAATTTGTGAATAAATCTGCTAAAGTCAACGAAGTTTCAACAAATATAAATTCTAAATTGAATGATGAGATAGCTCCATTGATTTCGCAAGTGCTAAATAAGGCTGAAGTGAATATAGATAAGGTGAGTGGTATAATTGCTCATGCTCAAGGAGAACTTCCTACGGTCGAGAGGAAGTTATCAGAAGCGGAAATAAAGATAAACAATGCTTATGGGAGATTATTATTATTGCAAGCACAAATACCATCTGCAAAAAGTAAAATTCAAAAGCTGACAGATGAAATCAAAAAAGCAGACGGAAAAATAGATAAAAATCAACTGCTTAATTTATTAAAAGTTGATTATAAGAAACAAGCAGAATTTTTCGCAAATCCTGTTAAACTTCAGGAGAATAAACTTTATCACATAGAAAACTACGGTTCAGCGATGACACCATTCTATACAGTTCTTTCTATTTGGGTTGGTTCGTTACTAATGTCTTCGTTACTGACTACTAAAGTAGAAGATGAAGAGAAAAAATATAAACCATATGAAAAATATTTTGGTAGAGGATTATTGTTTGTGATTATATCGTTATTTCAAACATTAATAATTACATTAGGGGATATGTATGTTCTCGGAACACAAGCAACATCACCATATAGATTTGTAATTTATTCATTATTAATTTCACTACTGTTTTCTTCTATTATTTATACGATAGTTTGTATTTTAGGAAATGTAGGGAAAGCTGTTTGTATAGTATTATTAGTATTACAATTAGGAAGTTCAGGAGGAACATTCCCAATTCAAATGACATCAGAATTTTTCCAAGCGTTATATCCAAAAGTACCATTTACATATTCTATAGGATTACTACGTGAAGCGGTAGGTGGTGTACATATTCCAGCGGTAGAGCGTGATATAAAAATATTATTTATCTATCTAATTATCGTTCTTGTAGGAGGAGCAATTCTAGTCAGTTTAAAAGCACGTTCAGAAAAATTAAGTAGAGAAAGAGAACGTTCTAAGTTATTCTTGTAAAATTTATAGATTATCAGTAGAAATTATGTAGTTTAATTTGATAAATTACTTAATTTCTACTTTTCTCATAGGAAATGAAAAATAATATTTTTTGTGATATAATTAAAGGATAAAACCTTAAAATATAGAGGATAAATTATGGTTAAAACATTAGATAGAACAAAAGACATATTTTTAGATACAATGCTTTTGGGAAATGAAATATTAACGAAAAAAATAAAAACAACTAATAAAACAAAAATTACAGTAGTCTTAGCTGCATATAGAAGTGTAAGCAGATTAGAAAGTGTAATAGAAGACTTATTTAAACAAAGTTTTCAAGAATTCGAAGTGATAGTAGTTGATGACCTTTCAGATTCTGAGATAGAAGAAGCGGTTGCTGGTGTCGATAATAACAAAATAAACTATATAAAAAAACAGTTAGGATCCAATTCTTCAGCTAAAAACTGTGCGTTAGAATTTGCTAAAGGTGAATATGTGGTTTTTGTTGAAGAAAACTCTAAATTAAAATCAACGTATTTAGAATTATTATTCGACGAAATTTCTCAAAAAAATCTTGATATAGCAATGCTGACAAGAGTCGGTTACCCTAGTATTCTAGATGGGAGAATTTCATCGGGTCAGAAATATTTAGTAGAAGAAATTAAAAGGTTGAAAAGTGATTTAAACTACAATATAACTGCTTGTATATTTAAGAAGAAATTTTTAGATATTTATAATGTAAGATTTCAAGAGGATATGTTAGCATTGGAGAACTTGTATTTTAAATTACGTGTCTTTGATGTAGCAGGAAAAGTTAGTCAAATAGCAAAAATAGGTTATAAAGATTTAGAAGAAAATAAATCTGTAAGAAATAATGCGATGGTTGAAGCTTCAACAAGAAGAATAATGATTGCATTTAATAAAATAGAAGAATTTAAACAGGATAAAAAGTATGAAGATAGTTTAAATTTACTATGTGGATATTTACTTTTTGATGTGCTTAGAATGCATGAAAATATGTCCGAGGAAATAGAAATTTTAGAGTTAATAAGATCTAGAAAAGATTATTTTGACAGTGATACCTTTATTAATAAAACGATGATAGCAATGTCTCCGATAGTGTTTGCTAATCATCTTAACAGAAAGGATAGGAGATAGTTATGAGGCGAATATTACATAATGTGTTTTCATATGCATTTATAGCTTTATTCACAATAGCTTTGACCTGGGCATATGTAGCACCTTTTGTATATGAAAGAATATTAAATCCATTGGCACTACTTTTAGGAGTACCTGTGGTTTTTATACTGTTTATTTACGCAGTGAAAAAAGTTTTAGCAACAGACGAAGTCGGATTAAAAAAATATAATAAAATTATAATATTAGTTTATGTGATTTTCCAGGCAATTATTTTATCTATGGATACACTAAACTTTTCGGATGGTGCAGAGATAGAAAATGAAGCCCACTATATGCTAAACTACGGAAAATTCTCTGGTGAAAGATATTTCTTAGTTTATCCGAATAATATAACACCTACTATAATACTTTACTGGATATATCGTATAGCTGCATTTTTACATATATCAGAAGTGTGGATTTTACACATATTCTGTTTCTTAGTAACAACAGCAACAATATTCTTAACTTATAAAACTGCTGGAAAATTGCTAACAAAACAAAAACAAACAATAATTTTTGGGCTAATGATTTTATACATACCATTTCAAATGTATAGTTTATTCTATTATTCAGATACTCTAATGGTAATTATGGTAGCCTTAATAATATATGTTCTTATTCCATCAGATGGTAGTTTCATCTTTAGAACGAAGCATATTGTGACAGTGGCTATTTTGGTGGCATTTGCGTGGAATTTAAGATCTAATATCATTATTATCTTACCGGCATTAATTGTGTACTTACTATTTTTTAAATGGTATAAGAATTTAATTTTATTACTGGTAACCTTTGGAATTGCATTTGTCTTCTTTGGTAAAGGCTTTGACATGCTTTGGGCACACTATGGTTTTTGGAAAGACGATGGTTATAGATTCCCAATGTTACATTGGGTAATGATGGGAATGAGTATTCAAGGTGGAAGTTATAACTGGCAAGATTTCCAATTTACTTACCTTAGTCAGAATAAGATGACTGATGATCTGGGCTTATTCTTTAATAGGGTGACTCACAGACCATTTTTCCTTAATTTACTTATGATAGTTCTTAAAATAAGAGGTAATTGGAGTGATGGAACAATAAACTACACTAACGGGACACGTGCATTAAGAGATGGAGATGGATTCTTATGGCAATTGTTCTATGGAAGTGATAATAGTTTCTTCATATATATTTCTCAAATGATGTATGTCGTAATTTTATTCGGAATGGTTTATTACATTTATAAACGTAGAAAAGAGTATATAACATCATGTTTCTTATTTCAAATTATAATTTTTGGAGTATTTATGTTCCATTTAATTTGGGAAGCCAAACCAAGATATGTTTATGCATGGATGCCAATAATCTTTATTTTAGGTGCGAAAGGGTTAATACTCTTTGCTGAAAGATATGAGACTTTAATATTTGATAAGTACAAGAAAAAACTTTATATTGCTTTTGGGGTAGTATTTGCTCTTCAAGTAGGAAGTGATAGTTTCTTAAGACCATCTTATTCGATGAACTTAGACTATGATTCACGCGTAATTAATGGTATTAGTATTTATGCAACGGATAATTATTTAAGAGATGGAATAGTTAGGGTTAATAAAGATACAGAAGTAGAACAAACATTTAAAGCTAATCGTAGTTTTAATTATATTCGTGGATATATTTCATCTTATGATGAGAAAAACAATTCGAAGTATAAGGTGGAAATAATAGATAAAAAAGATAATAAGGTAGTACGAGAACATGAATTCATCTATCGTGAATTGTATTGGGAATTACCATTGCAGACGTACACGCTACGCTGGTATTTCGATGATTTACCAGCTGGTGATTATAGTGTGCGATTTTCACAAGTAGAAAGTGATAATAATGGTAGTATAGTTATTTCTAGTGTACCAAATGAAATGATTGATATGTACGAAGCGGGGAAATTATATATTAATGGTGCAGATCAAAATAAAAAAGATTTATCTTTACAAATAGGACATAGATATCAAAAACTTTGGTGGTACTAGCTATATACCAGAAACTTTAGAATCAATAAAAGAAAAGAGTTGAAGCAAAAACTCTAAACTTTACAAAATTTACATAAAAACTCATAGATGTAGTGGTTTATAAAAGCTTTTTAGATATCAATAAACTTTGCGGGAGTGACTCAACAAAATCTTGTTTCTTAGAAATCATGATTTTTGAGTCACTCCCTTTTTAATATCTCCAAGAAAAAATTTTAGCATTACTAGTAATAATTATTCATAATTTATAAGGAGTGTATAGATATAAATATTATAATATTATTTTTATAAATTAAACATAGTATCAGTTTGAAATTCTTGACAAACAAGTACTTAAAATTTAGAATATAATTAAGGGGATTTAAGCGAATTTATTAAGAAATATAGCATAAAAGGTTAGAGAGGTAGATTATATAAAATATATGGGAAATTTTATATGTTTTATTTCAAAAATATTTTTACTGATTTGAGATTTTTATGAATAGTTCGTTTTACAAAATAGGGAAATAATATTAAGATAATAACTTTTTAGATAATATAATATTTTGTTCATATTTTTTGAGAATATTATTTATCATGTTTAGTAAACAAGGTTAGTAAGAATTATTGAGTTTATTTTTTATTTTTATCTATAAAGTTAGTGTAGGAATTTATAAGTAGGAATTTATAAAGGAAGAGAGGGATTCCCATGGAAAATAAAAATAATGTATTAAAATATACGATAAAAAAATTTAGTGTTGGAACATTTTCAGTACTAGTAGGTGCATTTATATTTTTAGCAGCACCAGTTTTGGCAAGTGAGACGAATTCTAGCGAGAATATGCACAAGGAAAACAACGTTATAATAGATAAGGGAAATCATAACGAAAACAGCGCTTTTAAAAATATATCAAATGAAAAGAATATAGAAAAAAGTATTTCTGAAGATGTTAAGGTAAATGATTTAGCGAAGAAGAAAAGAGATTCGATAGAGAAAGATGTTTTGACAGATGGAAATAAAGGAGAAAAGTCGAGAGTTCGTAATGATAGGTCTGCTGTAGTAGAAAGAGAATCTAAAAAACGATTTGCTACAGATGAAGATCTTGTAAAAATTTCAAAAGGTTTAATAACAACAGAAGATTCAAAGATTGATAATTTACTTTTTGGAAAAAAACCGTTGAAGGCGAATGAAGATAGTGATGGGGATAATGTGAAAAATAGTCGTGAGATTTATACTTACGAAAAAGGCGGAAAAACATATTATGGTTACTATGGACATCCATTTTTAAAGGATACAGATGGAGATGGAGTAATAGATCATGACCAGAGTGATTTAAGTAAACCGGGAGATGATGATAATTTCAAGTGGTATGTTACCGATCGAGATATGGCTTTATTTATGAAATTATCGTATCGTGATGATAGCTATATTAAAAAAGTTTTAGATAAGGATTATCAGTGGACAAAGGCTGATAACATTGTTAAAGATGATTCGAAGGCCGAAAATAAATATGAACTTATGCATAATGAACTATCTCCATATTGGGAAGTCGACAAAACTTATCATTATGATAGTGGGCTTGATGCAGTATTATTTAAAACTAAAAGTGCACTATCAATTGGTCCAGATGGATTGGTTCATGTTTTAGCTATACGCGGAACTAAAGGTGGAAAAGATGTAGGTAATGATATAGTTGTTGCGTTTGGTCAAGATCCACAACAAGGTAAAGAAATTGAAGAAATAATAAAAGAAATTGGATTGAGAGAAGATATAAAGAACTTTTATATTACAGGGCATTCATTAGGAGGATACCTAACTCAACGTGCAGTAGTGAAGTTACATAAATTAGCAAATGAAGAAAATGGGTATTGGATAGAACCTGCGGCTAAGAAGTATAGAAATTTTTACAATAACGTTTTTAAAAAAGCTACAACGTTTAACGCTCCAAAAATTGTCGCATCTATTCTGAATAGAGATTTGTATAATAAGAGTATTTTGAGTAAACAGTTAGCTAAAGAAGGAAAAGTAAAGCATTATGGAATGAGTGGGGATAAGGTTGTAGGATTATTATACAATGATAAAGATGTTATGACCTATATAGAAAAAGGTGAACATAGTTCTAATGCGTATTTCTCATCAATACTAGATGACGACGATAACTTTAATGTTGGAGAAAGAACTGGAGTTACTGGTAAAGGAAAACAAAATCCAGTGTTGAAAACTCTGAAAATAGTAGAACCGACAACTGAACAAGTAAGAAAAATAGTAAATGAAAACATGAAAATTTCATTAAAAGACAAAAATCCATTAGAAATATTAGCATTAAATAAAATTTCTAGAGAAAAAGTTTTAGAAAAATTAAATTTAGATAATTTACCTAAAACAGCAACATTAAATATAAATATTCCTGAAGGAATACAACCGACAGCAACGACGTATACTTTAAATGTAACAGTAAATTATTTAGGGAAAACTATAAATACGAATTTAGGTGTATTGGTAAAAGTACTACCTAATTTCGAAGAGTTAAAATCAATCAAACAAGAGGCTTTTCGAGAAAGTGAAAAGAAAATAAATACAGATAATAAAAACTCAAAAATAAAAGCTAATTATAGTGCTAAAAAAGAAGAATTAAAAATAAAATTACAAAAAGCAGAAGAATTATTGAAAAATAGCAATGCTAAGCAAACCGATATAAGATTGCTAACTAAGGAACTAGAAACAGCGCTAGAAGAGTATAAAACAGTAGTACGTGATTTGAGATTAGACAAAACGTTATTAACAGATGAGATAACAAAAGCAACAAAAAAACTGGAAGTATTCAAAAATACAAATACTGCATTAAGCTCGTCTGAGGTGATAAATGAGTTTAATATTCGAAAAGGCAAATTATTAGATGACTATAATAATCTATTAAAAAAAGTAAAAGGTGAGCTTGATACAATAGAAACTTATGAAAAATTAGTGAAAGAAAAAGACAAGTTAGCTAATTTAGAAAAAGATATCGCATCAGTTTTATCTGTTTTAAATAAACAACAAAAAGATTATTATGAACCGATTGGGAAAATTTATGAAATATATGAAGGGGATACACCTAATGCAGAGTTTACTATTGAAAAAAATAATTTACCGATAAAAAGTATAATTTGGGAAAGGACCCCAGAAACTTCTAAATTCGGGACTAAAAAAGCAACAGTAAGGGTAGTGTATAGAGATGGTAGTTTTGATTTAGTAGATGTGAACATAGACATTAAAGCACTATATGGAGAGGTAACGACAAAAACGGAAGTAAAAACAATCCCGTTGAAAGTAATTTATAAAGAAGATAATACAAAGAATATAGGATATGTTAATACGATAGTGGGAACTGAAGGAAGAGTTGTAACCACTATAAAATCAAGATTAAATAAGAAAACAAATATCCTAGAAGAGATAGGTAGAGAAACAGTAACAACTAAAGCTGTTGATACAATAATAATAAGAGGAACTAAACCAAAAGTAGAAATTAAAAAACCTTCAAGTTTGATACGGTATGAAAAAAGATATAAGAATCGCAAAGTAGTTGAAAAACAGGAAAAGCATTATTCAAGAAAAAGAAGAGGATAGAATAATAATCATATAACATTGAATTAGAGAGATATGAGAAACAATAGATATTCTTGAAAGTGTTGGAAAAAGAAAGAGTAGCAAAGGTTTTTAATAAGGTTAAAGAGGTGCTAAAAATAATAAAATAGCCACCAGGATGATATCAATAGCTGCAAAATAGATTGTTGGATTGTAAAGTTAAAGTCAAATTAATTGACAATAAGAAAAGGGATGTGTTAGAATGTAATTAAGTGAATTGGATGAATATATTCACATATAAACACGAAAAGCAACTGAAATTCCGCTTCAGTTGCTTTTTTATATGTACTAGCACACTCATTTTAGTAAGCTAATATATATTCATACATGAAGTGATACATGCACGTCGTGCCTAAATACGACTACTTCTTCTTGTTGTTTTTATCATTTAGGAAATAAAAATATTCTATAAATAGGAGAATAACTCCTACAAATAGCCCAACAAGGATTTGGATGAATATATCAACCATATAAACACCTCCCTTCCGGGCAAGTAGCCTACTTTTATTATAGCACTATAAATCTCACAAGAAAAGATATTTTTATAATATTTAGAATTAAAATTATTTTTTTAAGATTATGTAAATAGAAGATAAAAGGTAATTCGAAATTTTGGAATTTTAAAAATATATAAGAATTCATAGGTGCAGTGGCTATTTACATCTAAATACATTTTATAAAAGTTTTTTTGATATCTAGTATACCACTGCGGAAAGTGACTCAACAAAATCTTGTTTTTCCTAAATCACGATTTTTGAATCGCATATCCTTCAAATTAATTGACAAGAAGAAAAGGTATGTGTTAGAATGTACTTAAGTGAATTGGATGAATATATTCACATATAAACACGAAAAGCAACTGAACCGGAATTTCAGTTGCTTTTTATATGTACTAGCACACTCATTTTAGTAAGCTAATATATATTCATACATGAAGTGATACATGCACGTCGTGCCTAAATACGACTACTTCTTCTTGTTGTTTTTATCATTTAGGAAATAAAAATATTCTATAAATAGGAGAATAACTCCTACAAATAGCCCAACAAGGATTTGGATGAATATATCAACCATATAAACACCTCCCTTCCGGGTAAGTAGCCTACTTTTATTATAGCACTATAAATCTCACAAGAAAAGATATTCTTGTAATATTTAGAATTAAAATTATTTTTTTAAGATTATGTAAATAAAAGATAAAAGGTGATCCTAAATCTAAGGATTTTAAAAAAATCATATAAAACACATAGACGTGGTGGTTTATTGATATCTAAATTCTTTTTGTTATTAAAACTTTTTAGATATCTAATAAACTGTGTGGGGTCGACATCTCTTTTTTGTTGCTATTTCATTCTATCGCTCACACTACTTATTTTTTCTAGTATTTCATCTAGACTGAAGTAGCCACTTTTTTGGATAGATAGTCTTCCTTCGATATATACTTCTACAGTTGGTGCTGAGAGAATACCACGTTGTGCAGCGATTTCCATATTTTCTTCTAGTGAAATGTAGTATGCTATAACTTCTTTGTGATCTTCTTGCCACGTAGTAATTCTGTTTTTTATTGAGTGACATGGCA
>NZ_CAUSAI010000019.1:0-30156 GCF_963529685.1 uncultured Gemella sp. | reverse complement strand
AGAAGAGTTACCTTCGTTATTAGTAGGTGTATCAACTTTGTCGTTAGGTTTGTTTTCCTCAGCTGGAGTTATTTCTTTCAATCCACTAACTGCATCTTCAATCTCTTTTATAAGAGTAGAGCGAGTGTCTTCTAAGTTTCTAGTTTCTTTAGCTTTATTGATGAATTCTGTAGCTTTAGTAATAACTGCAGTTAAATTGCTTTTAGATTCTTCTGAGTATTTATTAGTAGCGATTTTATCTTGTGCAGATTTTATAGCTTCTTCAAGTTTAGAAGTATCATATCTAAGCATAGTAGAGTATGTTTGGACATCGTTGAATAGTTTTAAAATTTCGTTAGATTTAGGATTATTATGTATTAAATCTTCTAACTTATCTATTTTTTCTTGTAGGAAATTATCTACAGCATTTATGCTTGCTTCACTATATTTTTTACTTTCTTTATCAGAGTTAAAGTTAGCTACAGCTTCAGCATTTGATTGTCTTAGTTGAATAAGTAAATCATATTGATTTTTTAAGTCTAATAGATTTGTAAATGCAGCTGATATTTCTTCTGAACTAGCAGTAGTGTTTTTCAATACATTTTGAGCCGCATTTATTTTATTACCAAAGTTTTTAATTACTTCTAAGTCTTGGCTTACATTGGCGTTTTTAAATACATTGTTCCAACTATCATAGTATTTGCTTGTTGTTGCATCAAATAACGCGCTTAATTGTTTTTTATCTGCAGTAATAGCTGCATTTTCTTTAGGATATTTTAATGATAATATAGCTACGTTTTCGTGTTTATCTGTACCAAATACTGTACTACTTGCAAAAGTATTAAGTTTTATAGTAGTAGGTTTTCCTTCAATAGGTATTCTAATTTTTGAAGGATATTTATAAGAATTAGTTTGATTGTTGTAAGTTACACTTGCTGTATCTTCTTTTAATACTTGAACATCTTTTTCAATTTCTCCATCAAAGTATGTAAGTTTACTCATAACCCCAATATTAGCTGTTCCGTTGTTCATAGGAATAAGGTCTAATTCTAAATATGTTTTTCCATTTTCCGTTACTAAATATGTATTTTTGATTATACCGTTCGCCATAGAAGGTGAAGTTGAATCTGCTTTTAATAATGAACCTTGTAATTCTATTTTATTGTTAGAATCTGAAGAAGATGTAGAATCTGTTGGATTATTTGGTTTTTCTTGAGTTGTATCGGCAGAATTATTGAATGTATTTACTGCATTTGTAAGTTTATTTAATTCTGCTAATAATGCTTCTTCACTAGTAGAATCATTTTTTAATAGTTCTTTAGCTTTTGCTAATTCATTAGTTAAAGTAACAAAGGCAGCCGGATCTTTTTTGCCTTGTTTTATTAATTCAACTTCGGCTATTTTATTTTTTAATTGCTCTTTTGCAGGAACAGTCTCTGTTGTAGCTTGAGAACTGTTTAAGTCAGCAATAGCAAACTTAAATTGCTCTTTGTAGTAGTCTGTTAAATCTGTATTAACTTGATCATCTGTATCAGGAGATTCAGGAGTTAATTTAGCATTAGCAACATAAGATTTTGCTTCATCGATTAATTGTTTAAGTTTAAGTTTTGCTTGTGTAACTTTGTTAAAGTTGTTATATGCTTCTTCAGCTTTTTTGATTTCTCCTGAAAGTTCTTCTGTATTTATACGAAGATAATCACTTAAATGCTGTACTTCACCTGTTAGTTCATCCAATTTTTCATAAACTGTAACTGTACCTTCTTTTTCAAATTCGCTTAGGTATGTTTGTTTTTTACCTTCTATATCACTAGGAGAAAGTTCGTTTATTTTTCTTTCAACCGCATCTAGTTTTTCTTTTACTAGAGCTTTACTTTCATTTGTATAATGTGTGTTATTTTTCCATTCGTTTTCGTAAGAATCTTTCGCACTTTGTAGTGATTTATGTAGGTTAGCTAAAGAATCTAATTTTGTACTTTCATCTAGTAGTTTATTTATTATATTATCTACGTCGTCTTTTGTTAATGAATCGTTGTTTAAAAGTTGTTGAGCTTTAGTTATTAGTTGATTAAAGTATGTTTTAAACTCTTGTCTTAGATTTTTATAATTATTTTGTACAACATCACTAGTGTAATAATCAATTTTATTTCTTAAAGTGGCTTTTAAAGGAGATTCTTTTTTTGCTTCTAGTTTTGTAGAGTAATCGATATATAAGTCTGTTGGTTTTGTAAAGTTTTCAATTCCATTATTTCCGAAATAAAATGAGTCTTTAAAATTAAAGTTTCCTAAGAGAGCTATTTCAATATTTTTCTTAGTTGCATCAACTATAAGTTTTAATTTAGTAGGGTAATCACGCCCGCCGATATTTTTTGTTTCTATTACTTCAGCATTGGCATCTGTATTTCCTAGACTGTTGTATTTGAAAGTATCTGCTAGAGCGAAGTCGATAGACCCTCCCGCGATTTTTGGTTCTAATGTTAGTATTACTTCGTTTTTACCATTTCCTAATTCGTGAACTTCTACATTTTTTATAAGTTCTGTTAAATCGCGACTGTATTTTGCTTTAATAGGTTTATCGCTACCTCGTTCTACGAATTTAGCTGTTACGTTATATGGAGCAACTGGTTTTGTAGTGTTTTCAACAGGTGCCGCAGGAACTGGTTCGCCTTTTTGTCCATCTTTTTTAACAAGATTATTGATAGCATCTGTTAATTGTTTTACACGATCTGATGTATCGTTAATTTGAGGGTTATAGCTTTCTGTTTGTTTAATCCAGTCTTTAGCGTGATTTAATGCTTGTTCAAATTTTTCAAGTGTTACAGGCTCGTATTCACTTTTTATTTTTCTATCAGCGATATCAATTATTCTTTTTAGCTCTGTAGTATTGTATTTCAAGTAAGTGAAGTTCGCATTATCAAAATCTTTTATTAATTGAACTAGTTCTTTGATATTTTTTGTATTTTTTAATGCAGGAACGCTCTTAATATAGTTTTTGTAATTTTCGATACTTTCTTTTGTATATGTTTTTTCGTTATATAGTTCGAAATATTCTAGAAGTTTAGCAACTTTAATATCTAATACTTCACGTAAGGTTGCAATATCTTCCATTTCGTGAATTGGTGTAGAAATTTCATAAAGTTTATCGTAATTAGCATTTTCAGAACGCTTCAACTCTTGTAATTTTGTTACAGCTTCAGTAATTTTAGCTCTTTGTGAGAAATCTGAAGCAGTGTCTGAAGTGTTCTCTTTTGTTAGCAACCATTCATTAACTTTATTACCACGATCTATCCAATTTTGAATTTTCTCGTTTAATTTTTCTCTATATTTAGGGATAGCTTCGTTATTTTTTTGGGCAGATGAATAGTTTATATCTAATGCAAATGGTCCAGTTTGTTGTTTATTTCCGTTTTTATCTAAATAAGTCATGTTAGATATTACCAATTGCTCAGCTTTTAATTCGCCAGGAACACTAAATGCTATGATACGTTGATCTTCAGCAGAAGGTCCTAGTTTAACGTTTGTATCTAAACCAGATACTTTATTAACGACAAAGCTTGTAATTTTGCTTACTTTATCAGGATTAGCAACAAGATTGATTTCTATGTCTTGACCTTGTTTGTAGATTCCTACTAGTGATTCTTTAAATAAGTTTTTAATTTCTTCTTTATTGTCAACTACTTTTTTATAGAAATCTTGTTGTCCATCGCTAGAAACAGTTACCATTGTTGGTGTTTTAAAGTCAGTTGTAGTGTAGAAACCATCGTCGTGTAAATCGTGACCAACTTCAAAGTTATAAAGTTGAATATAATATTTTAAAGTGTTAATTGCATTTTTTGCAGTTTTTTCTGTGTAAGAGTTTGCCTCTAGTTTTACTTTTGCAGTAGCAGCTTCACTCCACATGTTATACCATGGGGTAGTGTCGATAACATCATCAGGTACTTGATGATTTTCAAATGTTACATGATAATAAGGGAAGTTTGAAGTTTTATGGAAAAATGTAGTACCTAAGTATCTATTTGTGATAGACTGATCGTTAAATATTTTATTGATGATTGCATTTAATTCATCTTTAGTTTGTTGAGTAGCTGCAGTATCACCAAAATCAGCTTTTGCTATATTGTTATTTGTAGGCCAAGCTTGAGCTGTGATAGAAGATATAGTAAGTGCCAATGCAACACTCATACTAGATTTTAATAATTTATTTGTTTTCATGGAATATTCTCCTTTTATATTTATATAATAATCTTATTTGAAATTAATTTTTCAAGATTGATTATAAACATCTTAGTTCCTTAAAACTATTTATATAATTTTTATTAAATCAACCTTTTAAAATTATATATATCTATAATATAACATAAAAACGCTTCAAATGAAACAGATTATCAATATCTTTTTGTAGAGAAGTTAAAATTAAATTTATCAAATTAACTAAAATGATGATATTTTTTGAAATAATATTCTTATATTGTATTAATTATTATTTGTATAAAAAAATAGGAAAATTATAGTAGAGGTATTTATTGTGTTTTTTTGATTTCGAAAAATATGTCTAGTTTCAAAAAATAATTGCTTATTAATTAGTATGATGTTTTCTTGAAAAAATTTACTAAATATTTTTGATGTAGTATAATTTAAAAGGAAATAGTTTAAAAGGAGAGCAAGATGTCAAAATTTTATGCAGTAAAAAATGGTAAGAAGACGGGCATATTTTCTACTTGGGATGAGTGCAAAGAACAGGTTTTTGGATTTAAGGGGGCAATTTATAAGAGTTTTAAAACATTATCAGAAGCCGAAGCTTTCTTAGAAGGTAATAAAGAAAAAATAGAGAATATAGAAGAAGTTGATGGAGTGTATGCTTATATCGATGGTAGTTTCGATAGGATAAGTGGTATCTATGGCTCTGGTGTAGTCATAGTAGATGATGAAGGAAAACATGAATATAAACATGCCGGTAATCGTGAAGATTATGCTCAATTACATAACGTTGCTGGAGAACTGGAGGCTGCAAAATTTGTTATGTGGTATGCAGCTGATAAGAGGATTAGTGAAATAACTTTGTTTTATGATTATCAAGGGATAGAAGATTGGGCAACTGGAACTTGGCAGGCGAAGCTTCCTTATACTCAAGATTATGTGAAATTTTATAATAAAGTAAAAACAAGAGTAAAAGTAAATTTTGTAAAAGTAGAAGCTCATACTGGAGTTGAACTTAATGAACTAGTAGATAAACTTGCAAAGGATGCAATAGTTGAGTTTAAAAAGAAAAATAATTAAGAAAATAGTGTACTTGAGATTATTTTAAATTGAGAGAAATTCAATAAAGAAGTTCAATAAATCAAATCGAGATAAATTATATATTACTATAAAAAAAGAATCATATAGATTTAGTAGTTGAATAGGGATAACTGGAGAAATATAAATTTTGAGTCATTCCTATTTTTATTTTTTAATAATATTAAGTGTTTAAATGTGTTATAATTATTAAAATGTAATTTGAATTTAAAAGAAGGAGGGTGAAAAATTGAGTGAATTTGTAAGTAATAAACAAATATTAAATAAAATAGTAAATCTTATTTATAGAGACAAAAATCGTATTTTGATTGCTTTGTTAGTTTCCATTGCATCGTATTATTTTACATTATATCCAATGGATAGGTTGAGTTATATCGTTGATGGTATAGCGGGTGGAAGTATTGATTTTAAGGGTATAGTTAATGAAATATTAAAAATTATTTTAGTGGGAATTGCGTTGTATATTGTCTACTTCTTTAAAGAATACTATACTTTTATAGGTTATGACAAAGTCATTAAAGATATGACATACGATATTCAACACGATATTTATAGGCATACTCCGATATTTTTTAACAAATTTAGTATAGGGGAAGTAATTAGTAGATCTACTAATGACATTACAAATTATATAGCACCACTTTTTGGTTATGGTATTTTATTAATCTTTGATGGAATAATTTACAATTTATTTATAAGTGTTCTTATATTTAACAAATCTAATTTGATTTATTTATTACTGATTCATATACCTTTGATTCTTCAGACTATTTATTTAGTGAGCAGACGAAAAGTGCAAGAAAAATACTATAATAAAATGGCAAAAACTATGGATGAAATTACAGAAGAGACTTTAGAAAATGTTAAAGGTATTCGTGTAATTAGAGCTTATAGCTTGCTAGGTAAAGTAAGAAATAGTTTTGTAGGAAAACTTAGAAGTTATGCTAGAAGTAATGAACAATATATGAAGAGAACCCTTGTTTATCAACCGTTAAATACTGTATCCTTGGCGACAAGTTATATTATAGCTGTGGCTGGAGGTTTCTACTTTATTAATTTAGGAATGATGACATTAGGGGAGTTAATCTCTGTCTGTGTAGTTATAGGGATGATTCAGTGGCCTTATATTGCTTTATCAGAGCTAGTTGTTATGCTTATAGAAGTTAGACAGGCTACTAAAAGAATATTGGAAATATCTGATAAAAAAGCTGATGTTAATAATGAATTAGCCGAAAGTGATTTTGAATTTAATAGTAGAATTGAATTTAAAGAATTTAATTTCAGTTATGAGGGGAATAATCATGTACTAGAAGATATTAATTTTACTATTAATAAAGGTGAAACTATAGGAGTAGTTGGGAAGACAGGAAGTGGGAAAACAACTTTTATTAAACAATTTTTACATCTATATCCGATAAAAGAAAATACTTTACTTCTTGATGGTAAAGGTATTGAACGATATTATGACTACTCTGTAAGAGCTAAGATAGGATATGCACCACAAGAATATCAACTGTTCTCAAAATCCATAAAGGAAAATGTTCTTTTTTATCGATATGATTTAGAAGATAAGTTAGAAGATGTTCTTGAACAGGCTGATATTAAAAAGGATATTAGCAGGTTTAAAGATGGTATTGATACTCTTGTAGGAGAAAATGGTTTATCTTTATCTGGTGGTCAAAAACAACGTCTAGGTATAGCGAGAGCATTGTTATCTAATCCTGAAATATTAATACTTGATGATAGTTTGAGTGCTGTAGATTCAAATACTGAAAAAACTATTATAGAAAATATTAAGAAAACACGCGAAGGTAAGACTAATATAATAGTAGCACATAGAATTTCTGCAGTAAGACATGCGGATAAAATTGTTGTATTAGATAATGGGAAGATATTAGATTTTGGAACGCATGATGAACTACTTGAGAAGTGTCCTTGGTATAAGCAACTAGATGAGTATCAAAATAAGGAGGTAGAAGATGATGAAGAATAAAAATCCGTTATTTCAATTTCTTCCTTATATGAAATATGCAAAAAAATCATATGTCCTTGGTTTTGTTTTTTCATTGCTGAATGTCGGGTTAGGTGTAGCTGGAGTTTATGTATTATCAAAAGTTTTTGATGGTATAACTGGAGATTTGACACGTCAGATAATTTTAAAATCATTAATTGTAGTAGCTGGATATGGACTTATACTACTGTGTTCAGGTATTTCTAACTACATTAGAAATATTTACTTGGTAAAAGGAGCTAATGAGGTCTATGTTAGAATTCAGATGCAGGTATATGATCATATCCAAAGCCTACCTATTAAGTATTTTGATAATATGCCGGCGGGTTCTGTAGTATCTAGGATAACGAGTGATGTTAATCAAATTAGAACATTTTTCGTCTCGACATTTGTTCAAATATTAATAATCGCACTTAAGATTATTTTTTCTTATGTTGTATTATTTTATGTAGATATACGTTTTGGATTATTTATGCTAGCGTTATTCCCAGTGATGTTTATAGTTTTAAAACTTTATAATAAGCTATCAATAGATAGTATTAAGGGGTATCGACGTAAATTTTCTCAAAGTAATGGGATTATAAATGAAAATTATCAAAATTTAGAAATTATCAAAGCTTTCAATAAAGAGAAAGAAAGTATTGAAGACTGGAATAAGCATAATGAAGAACGCTATAAATATTGGAAAAAATTGAATTTAGTAGATAGTCTATTACTTCATAATATAACTGGAGTGTTTAGAATTGTAATCTTCATAGGCATTGTTTATTATTATTCGTATTCACATTTTAATAATGTTTATGGTATTACATTGGGAATGGTATATCTATTTATTAATTATACAACGGATATAATTTATAGAATTGCGGATTTTACGATGGGGATTTCTAATTATATCAGAGCGCAAGGTGCAGCTATAAATATTCAAGAAATACTTAAGTTGGAAATCGAGAAAGACAATCATAGTGATATTATTGAGGATGATTTCCGAGGAAATATTAAATTTGAAGATGTCTATTTTTCTTATAAAGATGATTTTTATGTACTTCGTGATTTGAATATTGAAATTAAGGAGAACCAAACTGTAGCTTTTGTAGGGCATACGGGAAGCGGTAAGAGTACTATAATGAATTTAATTGTTAAGTTTTATAGTGCGACTAAAGGGAATGTCCTAATCAATGGTAGAAATATAAATGATTATAGTAAGGAATATCTAAGAGAAAAAACAGCGATAGTACTTCAGGACTCATTTTTATTTGAAGGTACTTTACTGGAAAATATTACGACTTCTAACGATGAAAAAATCGCCAAAGAGGCATTGTCTAGAGTTGGGGGAGCTTTCATTTTAGAAAATCGCTCGTTGGAATCAAAGGTAGAAGTAGGTGGAAGTAACTTTTCTACAGGAGAGAAGCAACTTATTTGTCTAGCAAGAGCCTTAGCAAAAGATCCTAAGATATTAATTCTTGATGAATCGACGGCAAATATTGATAGTGAAACAGAACAAAATGTAAGTCGAGCTATAGAAGAATTAAAACAAGGGCGAACAACACTTATAATAGCCCATAGATTATCAACTATAAAAAATGCTGATATGATCTATGTCCTTAGAAAAGGAAAGGTAATTGAAAGTGGAACACATGAACGATTATTAGCCCTTGGGAGAAGTTACAAAAAAATGTATGAAACTCAAGTAAAAGGATAATACAAAAAGAGTGATTTGAAAAATCAGATTCTACTAAATCTAGATTTTTAAATCACTCCTTTTTTAATAATTATTTTTTGAATACAAATTCGTATGCTAAGTCAATATCTTTAAATGAAATCATTACTGTTTCGTAACCAAGTGGTTTGAAAAGTTCGTTAACAGCATTAGCAACTTTTTCGCAAACTTCAACTGGACGGTGAACCCAACCAATTTCAAGATTTGCTCTGCTGATTTCTTCTCCATCAAGAATAGCAACACTTTCAATTAAATCTAATGTGAAAGCTTCGCGTGGTCTTTCGATTATTTCTGCAATAGTGTCGAAAAGCTCAGCACTAACTTTTTTTAAATCTTCTTTTTTAAATCCTCTAGCAACTATACGTGGCATAATAGACCTCCATTTTTTTGAATTCGTTTTCTTATATTATATCATAATATAGTGTATTTTTGTAAAAATATGAAGAAATAATTTTTATTGAATGTGAGAGAACACAGATAAATTTTGGGAAATAGAGATGAAACCTTGTATGGAACTTAACTTTAAGCCGAGTTTAAAAATAAAGTTGAATTAAAAAATTCTTTCTTACCATAAATTCTAATTTTTTTAAAGGCGGAATTTACTCTGGAACTTCTCGACTTAAGTTTCAGGGGCTGACCCAAAAGGCCTAAATTGTTTAAAAAGTTTATATGAGAATTCATAGATGTAGAGGTTTATCGATATCTAAATTCGCTTTATAAAAGCTTTTTAGATATTTAATAAACTTTGCGGGGGTGACTCAATGAAATCTTGTTTAATATGTACCCCTTTTACTGGACAAGCCAGTGAAAGGGGTATTTTTATGCATTATAGTTATGACTTTAAAGTAAAATGTGTTGAGATGTATGAAAGAGGAGAATATCCACTTGTTTAAACTAAATATATATGTGTCCAGAATTTTGGGTATATATCAGAAATCACGATTTTTAAGCCACTCCCTTAAATTCTTGTTTTTTATTTGAACTAGAACTTACTTTGGGAATTAATAAAATAAATATAATTTTTATACGTTAATGTATTATCTTGCTTTCTTATCTTATTTGTTGTATAATGATATGTGTATGGGAGTGGATGAGTTCTGGTGTGCTCTCTAGTCTTCAAAACTAGTATGAGGGGTTAAGAGCCTCTTGGGTGGGTTCGATTCCCACACATTCCCGCCAGTTTTTTTATTTTTTAGACATATAAAAGCCATCATGGAGTGATTTTTATGATGGCTTCTTTCTATTTATTTAGTATTAATAATAGAGATAAAAGTATAGAGAAAAGTAATATAATAAATATACTTTTGTTTTTATCGATTATATATTTATTATAGTGAGTTCGTTTTTTAAAGTCTTCATAGGCATGTACTGTCATCGCTTCAGATATTTGAGGTTGCCAAGTTAAAGCTATAAATATAGCTTTTGCATAGTAGTAAGG
Organism: uncultured Gemella sp.; assembly: GCF_963529685.1. GTDB lineage: Bacteria > Bacillota > Bacilli > Staphylococcales > Gemellaceae > Gemella. The sequence goes on along the minus strand of NZ_CAUSAI010000019.1, from coordinate 19,716 downwards.
TGACCAAAAAGGTAAGAAAATTCCTCTGAGACGACTTGACTTTGTAATCATTTGTGTTTCGTATTGTATTCTAGGTAATGCTTGAATAACTACTAGAAGACCATAGACTATATTAGATGAAAGTCCATGTTGTTCAAGATATTTTAATAGTTCCACTAGAGAGATATATGTTGCTAAAATTAAACCTAATCCTGCAAAACTATATGTTCTAGTAAAAATTAAAAGAGCGTATTTATAATTAGAAGTTTGAACAATAATAGCCCAGGCAGAACCTATTGCAGGTAGAAGAGGTAGGAATAGAAAAATTAGTAACTTATTCCAATATTTTGACGAAACTAATAAAACTATTGTTGTGCATATTATAGTAATATTTAGAGCTAGTAATTTACTAAATGAAATCCAAATAGTTAATAACATTATTATTAGAGTAAGAGTAGGACTAATTATTTTCTTTTCCATAATTATCCTCCGTTATACAATGCAAAGTATTATTTGAGATTTCAATATGGTAATCACTTCTGTTATTTAGCGGTTCTAATCTATGGCTAACAATAATAAATGATTGACCTACAAGCTTCTTATTCTCTTCTATCCAATCCATGATGAATGAACAAGCTCCCTCATCTAGATGAGTAAAAGGTTCATCTAACAGCAACAGATCAGTTTTTTGACTTAATAAACACATAAGTTGAATAAGTTTTCTTTGGCCACCGCTATAATAATATAAACTTTTATCGAGTTCTTTTTCTAAATCAAATTCTTTTAAAAGTCTTTCTTGCCACACGTGAGCATGTTCCCAAATATCTTTTTGCATAGATATTTCTTCTCGTGGCATTAAGCTAATAAATTGCTGAAAGGCATCTTGTAAGCAAGTGCTTAGTTTTCTATATAACTTTCTTGATTTTTTCACTTTGGTATCTTTAAAATAAATATTTCCCTTATATTTTTTTAATTGGGAGATAGCATGTAGTAGTGTTGTTTTTCCTGTTCCGTTATCTCCTGTTAGGGTAGTAATTCCCTTGTGTATTGTAAAATCTGTTGTGTTTAATAATTTTTTGTTCCCTTGAGTAATAATGACTTCTTTAAGTTTAAGTAATTCTTCTGTTTGTAAGTTTTTAGCTAGATTTATAGTTGTAGTTTTTATGCTTGGGTTTTCTATTAATTTCAAACCCCCATTAGAAAGATAATAGAAAGTATCTGCATAGTTTAAATACAGTTGATATTCATGATCGCAAACTATTATAGTCACACCTTGATTGTTTAAGTCTTTAAGTAAAGTTAATAGAGAGCTACGAGTTTTCTTATCAACATTTGCAAAAGGTTCATCTAATATTAGTATTTCACTCCCCATCGCTAAAGCTACAGCAAATGCAGCACGTTGACGTTCTCCTCCAGATAATGTATGAATATGTTTATTTGCAAGTTCTTTTGTTTTAGTGATTGATAAAGCATACTCTAGTTTTTCATTAATAACTTGTGCTTCTAGACAGAGATTTTCTAAAGCAAAGATTATCTCTTCTTCTAAAATAGGCATAACAAATTGATTAATTGCATGTTGCATCACATACCCTATGTTTCTAACATGTTCTTGCATAGGTATATCAATTATATTTTTTTCTTTGTAAGCTATGAGTCCGTCATATTTTTCCTTATTTAATTTACAAATTGTTCGAAGTAGGGTAGACTTGCCACTACCAATATTTCCTGTTAAAACTAGCCAACTGTGCTCTTTTATATTTAGATTGACATTATCAAATAAGACCTTATCTTTAATTTTTAGAGAAAAATCAACGATTTCTATAATGTTCATTACTCATTACCGCTTTTTTGAACTTTATTAACGATATTTAGAATAAGTTTTACACAGATAACACCAAAAATTATTACTGAGATAAAACGAACAACTAATAATGCTAAAATCAGTCCTATAGAATAAGCTTCATAGCCAAGTTTAAAATATTCAAAGACAAAGCTAAAAAGTGTAATACCTATTGCAGATAGGAATAGAGATTTATAATCGTAACGTTTATATTTAGTAACTAAAAAACCAAACTCTGAACCCAATCCTTGTACTATACCTGAGATAATAACTCCAGCTCCAAAAAATGAACCATATAGCATTTCAGCTAATGCCCCTAGAACTTCACCTAAAGTTGCGCTCCCTGGTTTTTTAACCAATACAGCAGCGACAGGTGCAGCCATAACCCAAAGCCCGAATAGAATCTCATTTGCGAAAGGTTGATAACCTAGCGGAGGAAGCGCAGCCTCTAATGCAACATAAATCCACCCTGCAGCAAGGAATATCCCCCAAAAAATAAGAAACCTATTAACGCTAAAATAATAATGTCCTTTGTAGACCATTTTTTCATAAGAAAAACCTCCTGTTATTTTATTCATTAAAACAACAAGAGGTACTTTTAAATTTCATATACTTAAAAATAAACATAGTTAAATAAACATTTTCCTACGGTTGTACTAACAACGTCAGGTTCCATGGGTATAATCTCAGCTTAAATGCACCCCAAATGTTTTAATGATTAACTAAAATTATAACATCCGTTGATAACGGTGTTAAAAAACTAGCTTGCACAAAGGAAATTATTTAATTTTCTTGGCTAACATTGTAGCAAAACGCAATCTAAATCTATTTCCATTAGCATCTGTTTTGTGAAGTTGTCCAAAATCTTCATTATATTTAATAAATTCCCAGTCTTTGTAATATTCTTTAAGCTCATTTTCTTTAAAAGTAAATGGGAAAGGAAGAGGACAAGGAGCATCTTCTGTAGACATAGCAGCAACAATTAAATTATAGCCACCGATGTTAGTTTGTTCTTGCATATTTTTTATTACACTAGGAATAGATTGTTCTTCGATAAACATTAAAACTACTGTTGAAAGAATAAAGTCATAGGTATTTCTAAGAGCTGCTGTATTTATATCGTAACTACCGATTTTAATATCTAGATTTTCAATTCTAGACGTTTCCATTAAAAATTCTAAAGCAGGAATATTATTATCTACCGCAGTGACTTCGAAACCAAGTTTAGAAAGGAATAGAGAGTTACGTCCCTGACCAGATCCAAGGTCTAAAGTTTTACAAGGCTTAATCGTTTTTATGGCTTCTACCACTTCAGAATGAGTAGGATTAATATTGTATTTATTAGCGAAATAATTTTTTGGCTTACAATAAAACTCTAAGAAACATTCTAAATCATCAGATAAAGGTGTAACACGGTGCCATGCTTGTGGTTCCACGAACGGAATACTACTCTCAGGTGTAAATATATGCTCCTTCACAATCTTATTATCTTCAGTTAATTCTGTAAACTGTAGCTTTCCTTTAAGAATAGTTAATTTTGCCCAAACATCTTTTCTAGTATTGTGTTTATGTCTAAATGGTTCAGGTAGAGTTTGGGCAGTCCAATTTGGTAATCTTTTGTAACATACTAAGTTTTCTGTCATTTTAATCTCCTTACTAATGGATAATTTTAAGTTAATTATACCATGTAAAATATAAAAATAAAACAATAGTGGAGTTTAGAGCTCGTGTCTTTATTATGTTGATTTTAACTCTTTATGTTATAATAAAATAGAAAATAAATATTAATGAGGTAATGAAAAATGGTAAAAGTATTATTTGTATGTTTAGGGAATATTTGTCGTTCACCTATGGCAGAAGCAATATTTAGAGATATGGTAGAAAAAGAAGGATTAAGCGAAAAAATTCAAATTGATTCAGCAGCAACTAGTAGTTGGGAACACGGTAATCCCGTTCACAGTGGAACTAGAAAAGAACTTGCTAAAGTTGGAATTGGAGTAGAGGGAATGTATTCTCGTATCCTTAATGATAGTGACTTACAAGCAGACTATATCATAGGAATGGATGATAGTAATATAGAAAACATTAAAAAATTTATCGCAGGAAGAAAAACTGGTGAGGTTAAAAAATTATTAGAATACGCAGGAGAAGATAGAATTATTGACGATCCGTGGTATACAGGAGATTTCAAAACAACATTTAGTGATGTAAGTAAAGGATGTACAGCTTTATTAGATAAAATCAAGAAAGATAATCTTTAATAGGGTAAAATAAGATATGTACTAATATTAAATTAGATATAAGAAAGAAGGATAAATGAATTTTTAAAAAATAGTAATAGGAATAGCAGCATTAATTGCTATTGCAGTAGTAACTTTAGGAGTAAAATCACATTTTTCTCCTAAAAATAATCAACAAGATAGAGGAAATAGTCTTGTTGAAAACTCGTCAGTAAATACTTCAAATATTGATACGAGTAATATAGTTAAAGAAGAACTATATGCCGAAGGCCAAGGAAAGAAAATATACGGATACATAACAGCACCAAAAAATTATAAGGAACAAAAGCTACCAACAATAATTGCTTCTCACGGTTTCGGAGGAAATGCAGAGCGTGGAGATTATTATGCTCAGAGTTTAGCCAAAGTAGGATATGTGGTTTACTCATTTGATTTCATGGGTGGAAATAAAAATAGCAGAAGCGGGAATGATACTCTAAAAATGTCAGTATTTACAGAAGTTGATGATCTCGACGTAGTAGTAAACACATTAAAAAATCAAAACTTTGTAGATAAAAATAACATTTTCTTATTAGGTCAAAGTCAAGATGGAGTTGTGTCGACTATTGAAGGTGCTAAACTTAAAAATGAAATCAAAGGATTAATATTGGTATTCCCAGTGTTTGTATTATTTGATGATGCGCGAGAATTATTCAAGTCAGTATTAGATATCCCAGAAGTTTATAATCATAGAGGAAATGAAGTAGGAAAAGCTTATTTTGAAAAATCAATAGACTATGATATTTATAATGATATGAAGAATTATAATGGAAAAGTTCTTATTATCCACGGAACTAGCGACAATATTGCACCGATAAGTTATTCACGACGTGCTATAGAAACTTTTAAAGATGCTAAATTAAAAGAAATTCTAGGAGCAGGACATGAATTTATCGGAGCGCAACAAGAAGAAGTAGCGAAAACTATTATTGACTTTGTAAAAGAAAGTATTTAAGGAGATAGATAATGTTAAATGTTAGAACGGTCGAATTACAAGATGCCGAAAATTTAGTAAATATTTATAGACCATATGTTGAATATACGGCTATTACTTTTGATTACACTGTACCAAGTGTACACGAATTCGAAGAAAAAATCTCAAAATCCATCCAAAGTTATCCATTTTTAGTAGCGGTAGAAGGAGACGATTTATTAGGATACGCATATGCTAGTGAGTTTTATCCAAAAGCTGCATATAAGTGGACTGCTGAAATTACGATTTATCTAGATGAAAAAGCTCGTGGGAAAGGTATAGGAGAGAAGTTATATAATGAACTTGAAAAACAACTTTATGATAGAGGAATATGCAGACTAACATCATGTATAGCATATCCGGATGAAGGTAGTGTATCATTCCATGAGAAGAGAGGATTTAGAAAGGTAGCTCACTTCGAAAAAGTAGGTTATAAATTTAACCGTTGGTATGATGTAGTTTGGTATCAAAAAGATATTAGAGAAAATATTGAATAATAAAATTCCCCGCAAAGTATTTCTTTGCGGGGACATTTTCAGTTATATTTTTTGAGCTAATATAACGGCATATGGATAAGGGGAAGTAGTAATATTTTCTTCATATTTAATAATTTTCCAATCCTCATAGTATTCTCTAAGTTCTCCTTCGATAAAGGTAAAGGGAAATGGAGTAAGAGGGAAACCATGTTTTGTAGCGTTCAATGCACTTACAATAAGATTATAGCCGCCTTTATTAGTTTGCTTTTTCATATTGCTGATGATACTATAAATTCTTGTTGGATTTAAATACATAAACACATCGGTAGAGAATATAAAGTCATAGGTGTCTTTAATATTAGCTTCGACAATATCATGTTTAAATACGTTTAGATTTAGTTTCTCTTGGATGGATATATCAGCGAGATCTTGTAAAAATTTTGCATTAATATCAACCGCTGTTATATTGAAATCGAGAGAAGCAAGGTATAAAGAATTTTTTCCTTGACCAGCTCCTAAGTCTAATGCTTTACATGGACTTACGTAATCCGTAGCCTCGACAATTTCTTTATGAGCAGGACTTAAATCGTACTTGTTAAAAAAGTAGTCTTGAGGTGTACAGTAAAATTCTAAATGGAACTGTAAGTCTGTAGAATTAGGATGGATTCTAAAAATACTCTGAGGTTCAATAAGTTCAATATCACTTTTCTTGTTAAAACTAAACTGTTTAATTGGATCGTTATCTTCGTCAAGGAAACTGAATTTCATTTTTCCTTTAACAATTATTAGTTTCGTCCAGACACCTTGCTTAGTATAGAAACCTTCTCTATAAGTTTTTGGTAATGATAGAGCAGTAAGGTTTGAAGTTCGTTTGAAACAAAGTAAGTTATTTTCCATATGCTGCTCCTTTCTTGATAATTTACTAATATTATATCATGTGAAAAGTTTAATTTGAAATGATAACAGAAAGAATTTTAAATAAAATAAGTATATACATAATTGATAGTTTAATCGGGAGATAATTACGCATAATTTTAAGGGAATAATGGGTTATAGAAGGAAAATGAAAAAGAAGAATGGAAGCTGTTGTAAAGTCAGGTTCTATTCTTCTTTTTATAAAGAAAAAACCGAGCACATTTGTCTCGGTCTCTTATAGAAAAGGAAAGTTTATGAAGTTTATAACTATTTACTAGTTATGTTATAATTATAATTGTTGAACTTTAAATATACTTTAAATTTAGTTTTGAAGTTTTAAAATATTATTTATAAAGAAATGTTAATTTAATAATATTTATAAATGATTATTAATGTAAATAATTTTAACCCCCAACTTTAAGTAAGTAAGAAAAATAAGATAATTAAAATCATAAATGCCAGAAAAGTTAATAAAAAATGCGAATAATAAAATTTATAATATTTCTAAATTATTACAAGATGAAGTTTGTATTACAAAATTTAAAATCTATTGATTGTGAATATAGGAATAGATTATAATATAGGGGAAGCAATTATTAAAAGAATAATAATGAGGAGACGAGATATAATGAAAAAGAAGAGCTTAAAATTAACTAGTAAAGTACTAACGGGATTAGTTTTATTTTCAGGAATAACAGCAGTTCCTACTAAGGCAGTTGATGTTAAACCGGCTGCGGTAGATGTCAATGTTGCAAATGTGAAAGCAAGTGTGTTTGAAAAAGATGGTAAATTTTATGCTAAGCTAGTAGCGGATAAAGAAGTTGCTAACGTTGTAGCGCGTATCACAACTGAAAATAAAGCTGAATTCTTAATTAAAAGAGATATTCTTAAAGCAGGAGAAGAAGTTGTAGTTGAATTAGACATGACTGCACAAACTCCAACAAGAAAATTACCACACACAGGGGTTAAAAAAGAATCATTCACTACAGTAAGCGAAGTAGGTGGACATACATTTAAAATTAATGTTCGCTATGAAGTAGCAACAGATGAAGTTAAAGCTCAACAAAAAGCTAACAATGATCTTAAAAACAAAGTAAAAGAAGAAAAAACGCAAACACCAACAAACGTACCGAGCATAACAGATTTGACTAAAAAACCTGCACCTACAGTAGCTGATCCAGTGCCAGTTGCAACTCCAGCTGAACTTGAAAAACCAAAAACAGCAGATAATGTAAAACCATCTGATAAGCCAGCGGGATTATTAACTAATTTAACAACTGCTACTACAGAGCCGAAAACAATCATGACAAACGCTCCAAAAACAGTGACAACTCAACCAAAAGAAACAAAAGTAGAGCTTCCTAAGCAAACTACTCAAGCAACGGTTGCTTCATCTTTTGAAGAACAAATTAAACAATCTTTTATAGCACAATTAAATCAACTACGTGTTAAAAATAATCTTAAACCATTAGCTCAAAATACTGCATTAAATGCAGCTACAGCAGCTCGTGCTGCTTATGTAGCAAATAATGGCGGAGTACATGCAGCAGTTCATGGAGTTGGTGGAGCTTTAGAAAAAGCAGCAGCAGCTAGTGCAGGATTCCCTGGAGCTAATAGTATTCTTTATAATGTTGTTCAAGTAGGACAAAGTGGCACAGCTGATCAAATCGCTTATCAATTGTTACTTGAACTATTTTCAGAGCAACGTAATGTTACAACTGCACACCCATACGGTCACAGAAATACTCTTTTATCGTCTACATCATCATTAGTAGGTGTAGGTGTTAAGATTTCAAATGGTTTAGTAACACTAGTTCAACACCAAGACAATACAGGAGCGTACAACGGATCTACTCCAACTCCAGGCGTATTCTTAGATGGTAACTCTTATATTAAAAAATAATATATAGAAAGTTTTAAAAACAGCTAATTAAGTAGTCTTAGTTAGCTGTTTTTTGCTCTTTGTCAAGTTCGGGGCATGGGGGAAAATCACTCTAGAAATCTAGGTAGCATTTTGTTGCTTAGATTTTTTATTGAAATTTTATAATATTAGTTATCTATTTTATATTAAAAAAACAAATAATACTTTTAAAATGTGTTGTGAAGTAGTATAATTATAGATAAGTAATAGTATAAGGAGGTAAATATGTCGGAAAAGAAAATGAATATGATAGTTTGTGGAGGTTGAAACTCGAAAATAGGGCCGGGAGCCTTATCAGATATACTAAAAGACCTTCCTAAAAAAGAGGATAAAAATTTAATAGTTGGATATGAATCTTCAGACGATGCAGCAGTTTATAAAATTTCCGAAGATAAGGCGATTATTCAAACATTAGATTTCTTTACAACTATGATAAATGATCCGTATTTATATGGACAAATCGCAGCGACTAATGCACTTAGCGATGTATATGCGATGGGAGGAGAAGTTATTTCGGCGTTGAATATAGTAGCTTTTCCTGAAAATATGGATTTAGAAATTTTACATCAAATACTAAAAGGTGGAGCGGAAAAAGTTCACGAAGCAGGAGGAGTTCTTGCAGGAGGGCACTCTATTCATGACGCAACACCAAAATACGGATTATCAGTAACAGGAATCGTTCATCCGGATAAAATATTACAAAATAACAATTGTAAAGTAGGGGATTTATTAATTGTAACAAAACCTTTAGGAGTGAGTATTATTAATACAGCTCACATGGTAAAAGAATGTTCAGAAGAAGCATTTGCGCAAAGTGTTAAACAAATGACTACACTTAATAAATATTCAGCTCAAATGATGAAAGATTTTAATGTTAATAGTTGTACAGATATTACAGGATTCGGTTTTTTAGGACACCTTGTAGAAATGTTGGATGGAAAATATTCAGCAGAAGTATATTCGAAAGATATTCCATATATCGAAGAAGCGTATAAATGTGCAAATGAGTTTGTAATTACTGCAGGAGGTCAACTTAATAGAACATTCGTTGAACCAAATGTAGAATACCAAATTAAAGATTTTGCGTTAGAAGAAATAATGTATGATCCACAAACATCAGGAGGCCTTTTAATAAGTTTACCAGAAAGTGAAGCGTACGAATTGTTAGAAAAGCTAAACACTCTTGAAATTAAGAGTGCTATAGTTGGAAAAGTTATAGAAAAACAAGAAAAAGCAGTTATTGTTAAATAATAAAAAGATAATAGGAGAACATAAGTATGAAAAAAGAAATTTTAGATGCACAAGGTTTGGCCTGTCCACTGCCAGTTATTCAAACAAAAAAATTATTGGTGGAAAATGACGTAGTAGAAACAATAGTAGACAATGTTATAGCTACTCAAAACTTAGAAAAAATGGCTACACAATTAGGATTCAATTTCTCAGTGAAAGAAGAAGCAAAAGATAAATATATCGTTACTATTTCTAAGGGAGAAGCGAGCGATGGTGTAGTTGTGGATACATTATGCGATAAATGCGTAGTTCCTGTAACTCAAGCAACACGTGCACTAGAAGAAGATACAAAAGTAACTTTATTAGTAAAAACTGAAGACAGTGTAGAAAGTCTTAGAAAGTTTGCTGATAAAAATAGTTATGAGTTCAAAGTTTCTGATATTGAAGGTGGCTTCAAAGTTGAAATTACAAGAGAAGCAGTTCCACAATTAGAGGCTTTACCAGTTGTTAAAGATGATAGTTATATAGTAGTAATTAACAAAGATCAAATGGGACATGGTAGTGAAGAACTAGGGAAAAGATTAATAAAAGCATATCTTTATGCCTTAGGTGAACAAGAGGTGTTACCTAAAAAAATTATTTTCTACAATAATGGTGGGATTTTAGTAGATAAAACTCGAAGCCACGTACTAGAAGAGCTAAAAACACTAGAAGATAATGGAGTAGAGATAGTTTGCTGTGGAGCATGTATCGATTACCACAATATTGATTTAGCAGTTGGAAATCCAACAAACATGTACTTCATTGTTGAAGATATGAGAAAAGCTAATAAAGTAATTCAACCGTAGGAGGAAGCATGGTAGAAGAAGGATTAGTAGTTTTTAATAGTACACACGACTCAATAAAAGCTGATAACATTTGTCTAGAAAGAGAAATGGGAGCGTCACTTATTCCAACACATCCATCTATAGGGGTTGGTTGTGGGTTTATGTTAAAAACAGCTTGGGATAATTTTGATAATGTTGTAAGAATGTTAGAGAATGAGAAAATCGAATATCGTGGTTTGTATTATTCTAGAAAAGCTGGAATCAAAAGAATTATAACAGAATTAAAAGACTATAAATTAAAATAAAATTTTGAGTAGAGGTTATTATGGAGAACGATGAAAATCTATTTAGAAAAATTCTCTCGCGTAATCTCTATTCTTAATATAATATGTAAAGGTGAATTGAATGAACAACAATGTAATTATTGGTACTGCCGGGCATATAGATCACGGAAAGACAACTTTGATAAAAGCTCTAAGTGGGATTGAAACTGATACTACTCAAGAAGAAAAAGACAGAGGAATGTCGATAAATCTTGGATTTGCTTATTTTGACTTACCAAGTGGAAAAAGATGTGGTGTAGTTGATGTTCCAGGGCATGAAAAATTTATTAAAAATATGTTAGCTGGAGTTAGTGGAATAAACTTAGTATTATTACTAGTTGACTCAAGAGAAGGTATAATGCCTCAGACGAAAGAGCATATTGATATATTAACGTTACTAGGAATTGAGAATTACATTATCGTAATGACGAAGATAGACTTAATTGAAGAAGAGTATCGTGAACTAGTAAAAGAAGATATACGAGAATTTATCGCTGGAACAGTTCTTGAGAACTCTCCTATTATAGAAGTAGACTCAATTAGTAAAAAAGGTTTAGACAATCTGTTAGAAACAATTGATAAGAAAACAGAAGATATCGAAGCAAAAAATGTAGAGAAAAATGCTAGACTGAATATCGACCGTTCATTCCAGGTAAAAGGATTTGGAACAGTTGTTACAGGAACGCTTACAGAAGGTGTAGTAAATGTAGGAGATGAGCTAGTTATTTATCCAAAAGGAATTAAAACAAAAGTTAGAAATATTCAAGTTCATGCAAAAGATGTAGATAAGGCCTACGCAGGACAAAGAACAGCGATAAACTTAGCGAATATAAAATTTGATGATGTAAAACGTGGAGATACTCTAGCAACAGCAGACTCTTTAACAAATACATATATGCTAGATAGTGAAATTAAATTAATAAACGATGAAAGAGCTAATCTTGAATTGTGGGATAGAGTGCGTGTATATATAGGTACTGAAGAAGTTATGGCTAGGGTAGTACCACTTGGAACAGATTTATTAAAAGCTGGAGAGAGTAGTTTTGCACAACTTAGATTAGAAGATGAAATAGCGGTTAAAAATTATGACAAGTTCATCATTCGTACTTATTCACCGATGATCACAATAGGTGGGGGAGTAATTTTAGATGCTAGTCCTAATAAACATAGAAGATTTAATGAAGAAATTCTTGAAAAACTAAAAGTGCAGCTTGAAGGGAACTCGACAGATTTAATAGCTAACTACCTACTATCTCACAATAACTATTTAGTTTCTAAAGATAGTATTGTAAAAGATTTACAACTTCCAGAAGAAGAGATAGTGGAATCAATAGCACAACTAGTAGAAACAGCAACAGTTTATGAGACTAAGTTAGGTTATATTCATAAGAAAAAATATGAAGAAGTATTAGAAAAACTGAAAAAATTATTAGTAGAATATCACAATAGATTTAAATTAAAAGTTGGTATTCCTAAGATTGAAGTACTTTCTAAGTTTAAACTTTCTCAAAAAGAAACATTAGAGTTACTCGATTTATTTATAGAAAATAACGAAATTCGATTAGAAGGTAATTTAGTAGCTGAAAAAGATTTCGTAGTTAATTACGATAAGAAACAATTAGTTGAAAAAGAAAGAATAGAGAAGGCTTTATTAGAAGGAGGATTCACACCACCGACTATTAAAGATTTAACAAACGGAGAAAAACCAAAAGTTGAAATACTAGAATCCCTAATCGACAATACAATAGTCAGACTAGATGCTGATTTAGTATTACATGCAAATATATTAAAAGAAGCTATTCAAAAAGTAGAAGAACACTTTAAAACAAATGATCAAATGGGCTTAGCTGAATTTAGAGATATGTCTGGTTCTAGCAGAAAATATTCAATGGCTATTTTAGAATATTTAGATAAACTAGGTATTACTCGACGTGTAGAAAATTATCGAGTATTAGCGAAAAAATAATTATGAAGGGAGTTAAGTCATCGTACAGATTTGACTTAGATAAGGTAAGGGATATGAGTTATTATTTTGACTATGGTGCAACATCACTAAAAAAACCTAAAGAAGTAGCGGACAAAGTCTATGAAGTACTATCATCGGCGAAATATGCAAATGCATCAAGAGGTAGTTATTATGAAGCGAATAACGCTTTTCGTGAAGTGTTTGAAGCAAGAAATGATATAGCAAAATTTTTTGGTATGAAAGATGAAGATAGAGTAGTATTTACAAGTAATTCTACAGAGAGTCTAAATATTGCAATATTAGGATTATTGGAAAAAGAAGATCACGTAATTACGACTTCAATGGAACATAATTCAGTATTAAGACCAGTTTATTTAGCTCATGAAACAATTGGATGTGACTATACGGTTGTTCGAGCCGGGAAAACAGGTTTAATCGACTATGAGGAGTTAGAAAAAGCCATCAAACCAAATACAAAAATGATTGCTATCACACATGGTTCAAATGTTACAGGGAATATAGTAGATTTGGAAAAAGTGGCTACTATCTGTAAAAAACACAATATTATTTCAGTTGTGGATGCTTCGCAAACAGCAGGAGTAGTACCTATTAATATAGATGAATTGGGCATAGACGTGTTATGTTTTACTGGTCATAAAAGTTTATATGGGCCACAAGGAATTGGGGGACTATGTGTAAGGCTTAAAGAACCTGAAATCAAGAGATTTAAAGTCGGTGGGAGTGGAGTTAGAACTTTCGATGAGAAACATCCAGGAGAATATCCACTGCGCTTAGAAGCGGGTACGCTTAACACTGCGGGAATTTTAGGTTTACATGAGGGGATAAAATATATAAATAAACAGGGGATAGAAAATCTTTATAAAAAACAGATGAATTTTGCGAACAAATTCTATAACGAATTAAAAGATTTAGACTGTTTAGAGTTTTATGGAGATTTTACAAAAGAACGTACAGCGGTAGTTTCGTTAAATTTCAAAGGTATTTCAGCTTCAGATGTTGCAGATGTTCTTGCTGAAGAATATGATATTGCAGTTAGACCTGGAGCACACTGTGCCCCACTGATGCACGAGGTACTGGGAACGAAACAACAAGGTATAGTAAGATTTTCTTTTTCTAGTATGAATACAGAAGAAGAAGTAGACTATGCGATTAATGCTATAAAAACATTAGCAAAAGAAATTTAGGAGAATTATTATGTCAAAACAATTGTTATCACAAATTCCCGCAATAAATAAGATTTTATTATTAGATGAAGTAAAAGAACTGATAAATGAATACGCAGAAGTTGCGGTGAAATCAGCGATAAAAGACTATATTGATAGAATTAAACAAGAAATACTAAATGAAGAGTTATTCGAAGTTCCAAGTTTAGAGAAAATAGTAGCAGAAGTTACACAAATAGTAAAAAAAGAAGATAGAAATTCTTTGCGCAGAGTTATTAATGCAACTGGAACAATATTACATACGAATTTGGGGCGTAGTTTACTAAGCCAGAAGATTAAAGAAAACATTGAGAGTGTAGCATTTAACTATTCTAATCTTGAGTTTGATATTGATAATAAAAAACGTGGTAGCCGTTATGTCCATCTTATTGATATCATCAAAAAATTAACCGGTGCAGAAGATGTACTTGTAGTTAATAATAACGCTGCGGCTGTACTGTTAACGTTAAACACACTTGTTAAAGATAAAGAAATAGTAGTTTCTCGAGGAGAATTGGTAGAAATAGGTGGAGCGTTTAGAATTCCTGAGATTATAAAACTAAGCGGCGGAACACCTATTGAAGTCGGGACTACAAATAAAACACACTTAAAAGACTATGAGAACGCGATTAATGATAATACAGGAGCGTTGTTAAAAGTTCATACTAGTAATTATAAGATTGTAGGATTTACTAAAGAAGTGTCTAATGAAGAGATATCTTACCTTGCTCGTGAGAATGAACTAGTATCTATAAACGACTTAGGAAGCGGGCAGTTCGTAGACTTTTCTAAATATGGATTACCATACGAGCCAACTGTAAAAGAAGTTCTTGATAGTGGTATTGATATAGTAACTTTCAGCGGTGATAAACTTTTGGGAGGACCACAAGCAGGTATTATCGTTGGTAAAAAAGAATATATAGAAAAAATGAAAAAGAATCAGCTTACTCGTACGTTACGTGTAGATAAGATGACTTTAGCAGCATTAGAAGCTACATTAAAACTATACTTAGATGAGAAAGAAGCGTTAGAACACATTCCAACGTTACATATGATTTCATTATCAAAAGAACGCTTATTTGGTAAAGCGGACGTTCTAAAAACAAGACTTAGTGACTTAGACTTCAAGATTAAAATAGCTGAAGATAAGGCAGAAGTCGGTGGAGGAAGCTATCCAGCAAGTTACTTAGAAAGTGTTGTGGTGAAATTAGAACATCCAAGGCTGAGTGCAACAGAACTAGAACGTCGTCTTTTAGAAGTAGAAATACCAATTATTACACGCATTAAAGACAACGAATTAATACTTGATATGAGAACACTTCGCACAAGAGAATTCGATTTAGTAAAACAAGCTTTAATAGAAGTTGCGAAGTAGATTAGAATTTAAGTTGCAGTAAGTTGCAGATTAAAGTAAAAATCCAGCTGTAAAAAAGTGAAAAGTTTGATGTATCAATGTTTTTAGCAGATAAAATAGAATAATTTAAGTTGCAGTAAGTTGCAGGTTAAAGTAAAAATGCAGCTGTGAAAAGTAAAAAGCCTGATATATCAATGTTTTTAGCTGATAAAATAGAATAATTTAAGTTGCAGTAAGTTGCACTTTGAAGTAAAAAAGTAGCTGTAAAAAAATCAAGATCTTGATATATCAATGTTTTTAGATGATGAATTAGAATGATTTAAGTTGCAGTAAGTTGCACGTTAAAGTAAAAATCTAGCTGTGAAAAAGTTAAAAGTTTGATATATCAATGTTTTTAGCAGATAAAATAGAATAATTTAAGTTGCACATTAAATATTTGATGAAATTAGAAGGTGAGTATATGTTTAGGGGAATAAATATAGAAGATGCACAAGAAGTAGCAGAAATTTGTAAAGTATCATTAGGCTATGATGTAGATGTTGAAAATGTAAAAAAACAAATAGAAAAATTAACTAATGACAAGAAACAACATATTATTATCGGTTATGAAGATGAAAATACAAGGAAGATTATCGGTTTTGTTCATGCCCAAATGTATGAAAGTTTTTATAGTGATCTAGGATTAAATATTCTAGGACTCGCCGTTAATCCTGATTTTCAAGGTAGGGGAATAGGTAGAAAACTTATGAATAAGTTAGAAGATTATGCCGTAGACAATAATATTAGCTTTATTAGGTTAAATTCTGCTTTGAAACGTGAAGAAGCACATAAATTTTATGAACATATCGGTTATACATGTGATAAAGTTCAAAAAAGATTTATAAAGGTATTTGAGTAAGGATGTTGAAACAGTAGTTTGATAGTTTAGCTTACTTTTAGAAAGTTTAAAAATAAGATTTATATAATTAAAGGCAAAATGTTTAATTATGTAAATCTTTTTCGTTTATTTTCGGTTTATGGAGAAAATATGTAGGTGTAAAATTCCGTGCGAGATTGTAAAAAATCACACGAGAATTTTGTTAGAGATGAAGCTTTATAAAAATTATGAAGGTTTTAATTACAAAATGTTCACTCTTTTGTAATATTAGGTTATAATAGTAAAATATTAGAACTTAAATTGTTGATTTATATAAAATAGGAAGATGTGATATAATTAAATTATGAATGATAAATTAGAAAAATTACAACCATTTACAAAATGGACAGGAGGGAAACGAAAGTTACTTCCTAAACTAAAAGAGTTATTACCGGTAGATTATAATAATTATTACGAACCCTTTATAGGAGGAGGGGCACTATTTTTTGAATTATCTCCTAGAAATGCGACTATTAATGATTTTAATGAGGAGTTAATTAATTGTTATATTCAAATAAAAAATAATCCTAAGGAATTAATTGAGATTCTAAGGGAGCATAAAGAAAGAAATAGTAAAGAGTATTATCTAGAGATAAGAGGATTAGATAGATTAGATACTTTTAGTATGTTATCAGATATTGAGCGCGCAGCTCGTATAATGTATATGTTAAGAGTTAATTTTAATGGATTATATAGAGTGAATTCTAAAAATCAATTTAATGTTCCTTATGGAAATTATTCTAATCCTAAGATTGTAGATGAAGAATTAATTAATAGTATTAGTGATTATTTAAATTCAAATGAAATAAACATTATGAACGGAGATTTTGAAGAAAGTTTAAATACAGTAAAAGAAGGAGATTTTGTTTATTTTGATCCACCTTATATTCCTTTAAATGAAACTAGTTCATTTACTTCGTATACTCATGAAGGGTTCTCTTATGAGGATCAAGTACGTTTGCGTGATACTGTAAAAAGACTAACAGAAAAAAGTGTGAAGGTTATGGTATCAAATTCTTCTAGTGAGTTAACGATAGAATTGTATAGAGAATTTAATATACATTATGTAGATGTAACTAGGACTAATGGAGGGAAATCAAGTAGTAGGGGAGTAGTAAAAGAAGTTATAATTACAAATTATTAAGGGAGGAAGAGTTATGGATATATTTTATAAAAAAGATAACTGTACACTTGCTTTAGGTGATACGTTTGAGGTTATCGAAAAAATAAAAAGTGAAAGTATCGATATGATTTTTGCTGATCCACCATATTTTTTAAGTAATGATGGATTTTCTAATTCTGGAGGTAAAGTAGTTTCTGTTAATAAAGGTGATTGGGATAAAATCTCATCTTTTGAAGAAAAGCACAACTTTAATAGAGAATGGATAAGAAAAGCTAAAAGAGTTTTAAAACCAAATGGAACAATTTGGATTTCAGGGACGTTACACAATATTTACTCGGTGGGTATGGCTCTAGAACAAGAAGGATTTAAAATTTTAAATAATATAACATGGCAAAAGACTAATCCAGCACCAAATTTATCCTGCAGATATTTTACGCATTCTACAGAGACTATAATATGGGCAAGGAAGGCTGATAAAAGCTCTAGACACTACTATAATTATGATTTGATGAGAAAAATAAATAATGGAAAGCAAATGAAAGATGTTTGGACAGGGCCTTTGACAAAAATTAGTGAAAAATGGGCTGGGAAGCACCCTACTCAAAAGCCGGAGTACTTATTGGAAAGAATTATTTTAGCTAGTACGGAAAAAGGGGATTACGTTTTAGATCCTTTTGTAGGGAGTGGTACTACAGGAGTTGTAGCTAAAAGATTAGGACGTAAATTTGTAGGAATAGATTTTAAAGAAGAATATCTAGATATTGCTAAAAGAAGATTGGAGGCAGTAAAATGATTAAAGATGGAATAGGTGGAGTAAATACGAAGACTGGTTTGGAATTTGAGCTGCAGACAGATTTAAAAGAAATTATTTCTAAATTAAAGAATTATGAAGTGAGAAATTGCGATTTTAATACTTCTAGAAAGAATGGAAAAGTTATTAAAGGGAAAAAGTTGCGCTCCGAAGAAAAAACTGCAAGATGGATAGTGTTATATAAACAAGAAGAAATAGCTAGAATTTTTAGGAAAGAAGGTTTATATAGATATTTTGATGAAATAGATGGTTACGATTATACAAAAATAATATCTAGTAAATTATTACCAGATGATGCAATTTTTGTGATAGAAAAAAATACAGTATTTATAATAGAGAAGAAAACCCAAAGTGGAAGTGGTAGTGTAGATGAAAAATTACAAACCTGTGATTTTAAATTAAAACAATATAGGAAGCTATTTTCTCCGTTAAATAAAGAAGTTAAATACTATTATTTATTAGAAAAAGACTGGTTTTCACAACAAAAATATAAGGATGTATTAGATTATATTATTTCAGTAGGTTGTGGATATTATTTCAACTACATACCATTAAGTGCGTTAGGATTGCCAGTAGAGGAGACATGTATAGATGAGGTTTAGTGAATATTTAGCTAGTCAAGTTGATGATAAATTAGATTATTTCTTTTCTACATTATCAGTTACTAATAGAACACCAGAGTATTATGTGAATTGGGATAAAGTAAGAAGAGAAACAAAAGTATTTGAATTAGAGTTGCATACTTTAAATTATTTAATAGGAAAAGGAGATATTTATAATGAGGCTTTAGAATTGTTTCAGAAACAACCACAGCTTTTGAAAGCTATTCCTAGTTTAATAGCCAGCAGAGAAAAAGTTTTAGATATATTATTCTTTGACGTAGATGATATTATGAACTTTTATCAACTAGATTTCAAAAATATTGATAATAGTCAATTAGAAAAGTATGTAGATTTCATGAAAGATGCAGGTCTTTTAGAATTTTTACAAAAAGATGCGAATCGTTCATTAGTTGATTATGTTTATGGTGTAGAAGCTGGTTTAGATAGTAATGCGAGAAAAAATCGTAGTGGTACGACAATGGAGAATATATTGGAGCGTAATGTAGAAAAAATTTGTATTGAACAAAATCTAGTTTATAAGGCTCAAGCAACAGCAAATTATATAAGAAGCTCTTGGGGAATTGAAGTACCCGTAGATAAATCGGAACGTCGTTTTGATATTGCAGTATTTTCAAAAGAAAAAAATAAAGTATGGCTTATTGAAACTAACTACTATGGTGGAGGTGGAAGTAAACTGAAATCCGTCTCGGGGGAATTTACGGAACTAAGTAAATTGATTCAAACAGCTAAAGATGATGTAAGCTTTTCATGGGTAACTGACGGACAAGGCTGGCATACAGCGCGTTATCCTCTATATGAAGCTTTTGGACATATAGATAATATTTTTAATTTAGAAATGTTAAAACAAGGATATTTATTTGACTTGTTTAAAAAATAATATACAGGAGGAACCATGTCAGATTTAGAAAAATTATTTTTTAAGATAGATAAACAGGTA
>NZ_CAUSAI010000018.1:0-30159 GCF_963529685.1 uncultured Gemella sp. | reverse complement strand
TTCACGGCGGTAACACGGGTTCGAATCCCGTACGGGTCATCTTAACCTAGTCGTAACATAAGTTACGACTTTTTTTATTTTTATAGAATATAAATTAAAGCCGTTATGAAAACTTCATAACGACTTTAATATTATTTATTTAATTCTTTTGCAGTAAAACTAAGTGGTAATACTTCTTCAAAGAAATTATATACTGCATAAGTATTTTTAGATGTTCCAAGTATTAACTCAAATTCATCATCCGCAAACTCTGATATTACTTGACGGCAAACTCCACAAGGAGGACAATAATTTTCTAGATTGCCACCAGGTCCTCCAACTACAGCTATTTTTTTGAATTTTGTTACACCTTCACTGACTGCTTTGAAAATTGCTGTTCTTTCAGCACAGTTAGTAGGTGAATAACTAGCATTTTCAATATTACATCCTGTATAGATCTTACCGTTTTCTGCTAAAATTGCTGCTCCTACTTTAAAGTTTGAATATGGTACATAAGCATATTTAGTAGCTTCAATGGCAGCTTTAACTAAAGTTTGGTTTATGTCTTCGTAAAATTCATTATGTTCTTTAAGAAGATTCATAACACTATCGGCTACTCCACCTTCAGTGTTTGTTTTATCTGTAATGTATTTAGCATGATCTTTAAGTAATTTGTTACCATTTTTCATTGCAATACTATATTTTACAATTTCCAACATTGCTTGGTCATTAAGATTATCTCCAATAGCAACTGTATTTTCTAGACTAATATTATGAATGTCACATACAATTTTTAGTGCTTCACCTTTAGTAGCTTTTTTATCCATTATTTCAATGTTATTTGCACCTGATGAAGTGACACTAATATTAGTATTTCCTGATAGTAATTCAGTTGCATTTTTTAATTTAGAAATATCATTAGATATTCCTATTACCTTAATTGCTGGATTATTTTCTTGATTTATATATAATTCTATATTTTCAACCTCAGTTATATGACCAAGTTTTAATCTGTTTTTTGCTTCTTCTCTTAAATGTTTTTCGTTAGGTTCTTCTCCGTTGGCTCTAATAAGGTCTATATAGGCAGTTATATCGATTTCTATACTATTAGTATAAATAGTATTTTTTGTATAAAGTTGGTAACTAATGTCTAAACTTTTTAATATTTTTATAGTGTAATATAAATCTTTTAATTCCATTGGAGTTATATTAATAATTTTTCCGTTTTTATCGTATATTATACCTCCGTTAAAACTTATGACATCACAACTAATATTTTCTGCTTTTAATGCAGGAAGTGCTTCATAGTAGGCTCTTCCTGTCGCAACTACAAATTCAATACCATGTTTTTTTGCAAATTTTATAAGTTCTACATTTTCTTTTGGAATCTTATGATTGTTATTTAATAAAGTTCCATCCATATCACTAGCAATTAATTTAATCATTTAAATATTAGAAATACGATATATAATCGAATTTCATTCCCCTTTCTTAAGTGTAATTTGATTATATCATAACTGTTAGAATATTGTAAGAGTTTGTTATAATATGTCTATATTTGAGTTCAATTTCTATTATTAATTATGCTTTTGTGATAAGATAGAAGATGACTAAATTGTATGTAGAGAGTGATAAAATATGATAATGAGAGATATAATTAAGAACAATAATTTAGAAGAATTATTTTCAAATGTAGTAATAGGATTGGAAAAAGAGGGACAGCGTGTATTGCCAAATGGTCAAATTTCTAAAACTGATCATCCTAAGGTATTTGGTATTAGACATGAACAACCATACATTCAGACGGATTTTGCAGAATCACAGGTGGAATTAATAACGACTCCAGAAAAAAGTGAAAAAGATGTATTAAGAGTTTTAAATGCTGTTCATGAAGTATTTTTAAAAAATATACCTGAAGATGAGTATATATGGCCTCTTAGTATTCCAGCTATACTGCCTAAAGAAGATGAAATTAGGGTAGCACAATTTGAGAAAAAATCAGATGTTGAGTATAGGGAGTATTTAGTTGAAAAATATGGTAAGTATAAACAAATGGTGTCGGGAATTCATTATAATTTCCAACTTGATGATAATTTTATGGAAAAAATTTCCACGATTACGAAAAAAGATCTGGTTAGTACAAAAAATGAAGTATATTTAAAATTGGCTAGACAATTTATTAGATATCAATGGCTATTGATTTATCTTTACGGAGCTTCTCCGCTGGCAGAAGATAAATACTTTGCTAATGGTATAAAACCAGAAGGCTTTGTGAGAAGCCTGCGTACTAGTAGGTTCGGTTATGTAAATGAAGAAGATATAAAAGTATCATATGGTTCGTTAGAAAAATATATTGAAGATATTACTGGATATGTACAAAATGGGAAGCTAATAGCAGAAAAAGAATTTTATTCAAGTGTACGTTTTAGAGGAGCAGACACAATAGTAAAATTTCCAAAACAAGGAATAAAATATATTGAATTTAGACTGTTTGATTTAAACCCGTTTGCACCATTCGGTATCCTAGAAAAAGATATTAGGTTTGTTCATTTATTTATAAAAACATTAGTTTGGTTAGAGGAAGTAGATAAAAGTACTTCGGAGTCTCTAGGTTATGAATATAGTGAGAAGGTAGCATTATCTCATCCTTTTTCTAAAGTAATGTATAAAGATGAGGGAATATGGTTGCTTAATAAAATGAAAGAACTAGTTGCTGAATTGGGATTATATGAAAGTGATATTGATTTGATTAATGAGAAGATAGATGAACTACAAAATCCTGAATTAACTATTGGGGCTAGGTTATTAAGAGAATACAAAAAAGAAAATAGTATTTTAAATGTTGGATTGAATCTTGCCAAACAATACAAAGAAGATGCTTTAAGAGAATATTATTCACTTAGTGCATATTCAAATATGGAACTTTCGACACAAGCTGTAATAGAAGATGCAATAAAAAGTGGTCTAAAAGTTAGTATCATAGATGAAAATGATCAATTTATTCGTTTAGAAAGTAAAGAACATGTAGAATATGTAAAGAATGGTAATATGACAAGTAAAGATAGTTATATTTCTCCGTTAATCATGGAAAATAAAGTAGTAACTAAAAAAGTCCTAGCAGAAAAAGGTTTCAGAGTTCCTAAAGGATATGAGGTTTCTAGTATAGAAGAAGCACTACAAAAATTTAATTATATAAAAAATAAACCAATTGTTATTAAACCGAAAAGCACAAATTTTGGATTAGGAATTACAATTTTTAAAAATGGAACAAGTTCATTAGAGAATTATACAAAAGCTATAGAATTTGCATTAAAAGAAGATAAAGACATATTAATAGAAGAATTTATAGAGGGAACAGAGTATAGATTTTTCGTTATAGAAGGAAAAACAGAAGCGGTATTATTAAGAGTACCAGCAAATGTAACAGGAGATGGTAAACATACCATTAGAGAATTAGTTGAAATGAAGAACGCTAATCCTTTAAGAGGTGATGCAAAGAAAACACCATTGAAAAAAATTGAACTTGGTGAAATTGAACAATTACAATTATCGGAACAAGGATTAAATTTTGAATCGATACTAGCTGAAAATGAAGTGGCATATTTAAGAGAAAATTCAAATATAAGTACTGGTGGAGATTCTATTGATATGACTGATGAAGTACACGAAAGTTATAAAAAATTAGCAGTAGAAATAGCAGAAGCAATGATGGCAAAAGTTTGCGGAGTTGATTTGATAATACCTAACATAAAAGATGAGTGTAGTAAGGATAATTACGGAGTAATTGAAGCTAATTTTAATCCTATGATGATGATGCACATATACCCTCATGCAGGAGAGTCTAGGCGATTATCTTTAAATGTATTAAGAATGCTATTTCCTGAAAAAGGTATTTGTTAACTTTAAAAAATGCAAAGGGTTAATTCAAAAATCCTAGATTTTATAAGGAAATTCATTTATAGACGAAGGGGTTTATTGATATCTAAATTCGCTTTATAAAAACTTTTTAGATATCTAATAAACTTTGCGGGTGTGACTCAACAAAATCGATTTTGTCGAGTCACACCCTTTTCTGTTATAAAGTATATTTCTATATATGATGAAAATATGAAAATAATATTTTCATATCGATATTATTTAGAAAAGTTGTAATTATCTAAATAATATAAATAGAAAAATTTATAGTACTAAAATCATTAATTAAAAGATTGAGTATATATATAGTTTTGAAAGTATATAATTTTAGAAATCGATTTTAATACTTGTAAGACAGAAAATTAAAACATTTACAAAAAAAATAATAAGTGATATAATTTAGGTGTATGCAAAGGTATACACGTCATAATATATTAAGTAATAAATAAAAGGAGGTACTAAGATGGTAGGAATTATCATCGCGAGTCATGGTGAATTCGCAGCTGGAATTAAACAATCAGGTTCTATGATTTTTGGTGAACAAGAAAAAGTAGAAGCAGTTGTATTTATGCCAAGTGAAGGACCAGAAGACTTGCAAAGAAAACTTCAAGAAGCTATTGCTAAAGTAGATTCTGAAGAAATTCTATTCCTTGTCGATCTTTGGGGTGGAAGTCCATTCAACCAAGCGAATAAGTTATTTGAAGAAGCTCCAGAGAAAAGAGCTATTGTAGCAGGATTAAACTTACCTATGTTAATTGAAGCATATGCAAGTAGATTCACTATGACAACGGCTCATGAGATTGCAAAAGCAATCACACCAACAGCTATTGAAGGAGTTAAAGTTCGTCCTGAAGAACTTCAACCCAAAGCACAAGAAGCTGTAAGCACACAAGCTGCACCTCAAGGAGCAATTCCTGAAGGAACAGTATTAGGAAACGGGAAAATAGAGTTTGTATTAGCTCGTATTGATACTCGTTTATTACACGGACAAGTTGCTACAAACTGGACAAAAGCAACTAATCCAAACAGAATTATTGTAGTTTCAGATTCAGTATCAAAAGATGAACTACGTAAGAAACTTATTGAGCAAGCAGCTCCTCCAGGGGTGAGAGCACACGTGATTCCGTTAGATAAACTTGTACAAGTTTATAATGATCCAAGATTTGGTGATACAAAAGCATTATTATTATTTGAAACACCACAAGATGCTCTTGCAGTAATCGAAAAAGGAGTAGAGATTCCAGAATTAAACGTTGGATCTATGGCTCACTCAGTTGGTAAAGTTCAAATTAATAACGTATTATCATTAGATCAAGAAGATGTAGAAGTATACAAAAAACTTCGTGATTTAGGTGTTAAATTTGATGTTCGTAAAGTATCAAATGATTCTCCATCAGATTTATTCAAACTTATTGAAGCTAAATCAAGTGAAGGTTTAAAATTATAATTTAATAGAATTTAGGAGGACACTATGGAATTTAGTATTCTAACAGTTATTTTAGTCCTTATTGTTGCATTATTAGCTGGTATGGAAAGTATCTTAGACCAATTCCAATTCCATCAACCAATTATTGCTTGTTCATTAATCGGTTTAGCAACAGGACATTTATCAGAAGGTATTATTTTAGGTGGAGCTCTTCAATTATTGGCACTTGGATGGGCTAATATTGGGGCAGCGGTTGCTCCAGATGCAGCGTTAGCATCAGTAGCATCTGCTATTATTTTCATTAAAGCTGGAGATTTCTCAGCTGAAGGACGTATTATCGCTATCGCAACAGCCGTTACATTAGCAACAGTTGGTCTTGTACTTACAATGGTTGTTCGTACATTATCAGTAGTTATCGTTCACCAAGCTGACCGTGCAGCAGAACATGGTAACTTCCGTGGAGTTGAATTCTGGCATTACGTAGCACTTGCAGCTCAAGGATTACGTGTTGCTATTCCAGCGGGATTATTAATGTTCATTCCATCATCAGTAGTTCAAAAAGCTCTTGAAGCCTTACCAAAATGGTTCACTGAAGGTATGGCAATTGGTGGAGGAATGGTAGTAGCAGTTGGTTTCGCGATGGTTATCAACCTAATGGCAACTAAAGAAGTATGGCCATTCTTCTTCCTAGGATTTGCATTAGCACCAATTAGCCAATTAACATTAATCGCAACTGGTATCATCGGATTATGTTTAGCTATTATTTACCTAAATCTTTCTAAAAACAAAGGTGGCGGTGGTAGTGGAAATACTTCATCTGGAGATCCACTAGGCGATATCTTAAATGATTATTAATAAGGAGGAACTACAAAATGTCAGAGAAAAAAATTACATTAAGTAAAAAAGATCGTCGTAGCGTAATGTTACGTTCTCAGTTCCTTCAAGGTTCATGGAACTATGAACGTATGCAAAATGGTGGTTGGGCATTTGCTTTAATCCCAGCGCTTAAAAAACTATATCCAAACAAAGAAGATGCTACATTAGCATTAAAACGTCACTTAGAGTTCTTTAATACTCACCCATATATTGCAGCACCTATCTTAGGAGTTACACTAGCTTTAGAAGAAGATAAAGCAAATGGTGCTGATATTGATGATGCAGCAATTCAAGGGGTTAAAGTTGGTATGATGGGACCTTTAGCAGGTATTGGGGATCCAGTATTCTGGTTTACAGTTCGTCCTATTCTTGGAGCTATTGCAGCCTCATTAGCAACTGGTGGTTCAATTATTGCACCATTATTCTTCTTTATCGCATGGAACTTAATCCGTATTGGATTCTTATGGTATACACAAGAATTTGGTTATAAAAAAGGTTCAGAAATTACAAGTGACCTTTCAGGTGGTATTTTACAAACAATTACAAAAGGAGCTTCAATCCTTGGTATGTTCGTAATGGGGATTTTAGTTCAACGTTGGACTAACATTAGTTTCCCATTAGTTGTTTCTAAAGTGCAATTAGATGAAAAAGCTTTTGTTCATTTCCCAGAAAAAGGTACACACATAACTGGTGAAGTATTACAAGATATCGTTACAAAAGCAACAAGTGGTAAATTCTCATTAACGCCAGAAAAAGTTACAACGTTACAAGATAACTTAAATCAACTTATTCCTGGATTTGCAGCATTGTTATTAACATTCGTATGTATGTGGTTATTAAAACGTAAAGTAAGCCCAGTATTAATAATTTTTGGATTATTTGCTTTAGGAGTTATTGCTCACGTAGCAGGTGTAATGTAATAAAGTTTAGGAGGTTGAGTCGAAACGTCTCAACTTCCTTTTTTAAAGATAAATTGTCAAATATAGTTCAAAAATATTATAATTAAATATAAGAGGAGAACAGCTTATGGTAATGTCGATGAATTCAAAAGTAGTCTATACATCTAAAGCTAATTGTTTAACTGGATCTATAGGGAATAAACATGGTGATGTTATGATAGGTGATAAGGCATTTGAGTTTTATAATCATAGAAATCCAGAAGATTATATTCAAATACCATGGACAGAAATAGATAAAGTACGAGCACAAATATTTTTCAGAGATAAATATATCCGTGGATTTTTTATAGATACAAAAAAATCAGGGAGTTTCAATTTCATAGTAAAAAATTCTGGTAAATGTTTAAAAGAGATGAGAGAGTTTTTAGGAAATGAAAAAATAGTAAGAAATAAACCAATGTTGTCACTAAAAAACTTATTAAAAAAGAAAGATTAATACTTTGATATTAGTCTTTTTTTTATTTTTAAGAAAAGTTTAGTGAAAACGCATTGCAAATGATAATTATTTCTTGCATTTTCATGATTTTTATATTACACTATTATTGTATGAAAATAAACAGTATTATAACAGCAAGAAGCTGTAATATTTTATAAAAAAGAAAGAGGTATAATAATGGAATTATCATCAAATTCACCTACTCGAAGGCAAGGGATTATTATGTTTGCAATTCTTATTACTGCATATGTAGTATTTGCTACGAACTGGGTAGCGGGGTCAAACTTATCAAAGCAAATAACAGATCACTATTTTAACGGTCAGAAAGTTTCACCTATAATTTCAGAAGTTGTAAACTATACAATTACAATTGCTAGAATTATAGCAAATTTATTGGCTGCATTTATTTTAATAAAGTTACATCCTAGAAAAGCTGCAATATTAGCACTATTTTGTTTATGTTTTTCATTCTTTGCGATTTTCACTCATAATTATTGGTTATATACAATATCAAGAATGATAATGGCATTTGGGGGATCAATGATTATCGTATTTATAAATTCATTTGTAGCAAAGTTTATTCCAAATGACAAAAAGATAATGACAAGTGCGATTATAACAGCTTCATATAATGTAGGAGCAGCGCTAGTGGCTATATTGTTTCTTTTATTTAAAGATCAATTTGTAGATGATTGGCGTTATACAATGATTGGATTTAGTATTTTTAGTATTATTTTATTTATATGTTGGTTATTGTTTTCTCATGATTTTGAGCCAACAATTACTTGGAAACATCCAAACTATTTTGTTTATAAATTGTTAATAGAATCAAAAGAAATAGTACATGAAGAAGAAGTTAATAAATATACTTATGCTGATGGATTTAAAGACAAATTCATATATGTATTTTCATTAGGTTTTGGTGGATTTTTATTTTTATATGTTATGCCATTGGTGTCATTACCTAGGGTGGTTGCAGAGCATGCTCATAATGCTAGTTTTAAAGCTGAATTTATGATATTAACTGTAACTGTTGGTGGTATTTTTGGAACTATATTCAGTTTATTGGTTACAAGGAAGTTAAACTTTAGAAGAAAACCATTTTTAATAGTTCATGGTATCTTAATGATAGGTTTTATGGCGTTAGGATTATACTTTGTATCAACTAATGTTATTTTAGCGTATATTATGTTTAGTCTGTCTGGTTTCTTTATGTATTCACAATATCCAGTATATTTAAACTTACCTTATGAGTTGCCAAATATGAATTCGCAAAGGCTAACAATAATGTTTGGTATTTTCTGGGCATTTGGATA
This sequence comes from uncultured Gemella sp., assembly GCF_963529685.1. GTDB lineage: Bacteria > Bacillota > Bacilli > Staphylococcales > Gemellaceae > Gemella. The sequence continues at coordinate 21,252 of NZ_CAUSAI010000018.1, read as the reverse complement.
TGCCATTTACACATTGTTTAATTTTTCATGGAGTCTAGTATTGAATCATATGGGATATACATCATCAATTATATTCTATTTGTTAGGAAGTATAATGTATATTATTTTTGTATTTACATTCCCTGAAACAAGACCAAAGAAATAAAAAAGAAATCTTTAGAGGTGAAAAATATCTCTAAAGATTTTTTACTAAAAATTTTATAATTTTGATATTGAAATTTACAGAAAGCTAATAATATACTGTTTTTAAGTGTTAATATTGAAGATGCGGTTGCGATTTTTAATTCGTCCTTTTTTAGAATATTGAAACTATGGTATTGAATACATTAAGATGATATAATTGACAGTGAAAGAAGAAATAATAGGAAATAAGAAAGTGGTATAAAATTGAAAAAAATAGCGATAATTCTAATAAGAAAAAACTCAAAAGGATTAACAGATAAAAATATTAAGTTGTTTTGTGGAAAACCTTTATGTTTTTATACAATAGATATAGCCATTAATAGTAGACTATTTGATGAAATATGGATTTCTTCAGATGCACAAGAGTATTTAGATATATGTAAAGAAGAATACGGAGAACAATGTAAATATATAATTCGAAATAAAGAAGTAGCAGCAGATTCTTCAACAACATATGAAACACTGGAGTGCCTATTTAATAATATAAAAGAAGATTTTATATTTATGAATTTACAAGTAACCTCACCACTTAGAAAGATTGAGCATATAAAAGAAGTTATTAAAATATTCAAGGATTGTGATCATATAGTGTCTTTTAGCGAACTGAAATATAGTAAGAGTTTGTTTATGAATTTAAATGATGGTTATTTACTACCTTCACGACATGGAGGAGATTATAGAAGGCAAGATGAGCCTAGCTATTCAATGTGGATGTCGACAAAAAATAATTATTTAAGAGATAAAACTTTTTATACAAAAAAAAACTAAAGTTTATGAAATGGAAAAGATTTTTAGTTTTGATATAGATGATGAAATTGATTTTTATATTTGTGAAGAGTTATATAAGAATTATATTTTAGAAAATTAAAGAGAATCGCGATTGTTACGCGATTCTCTTTTTATCTTCTTGTATTTTGATTAATAGTACTAGGCGTTCGATTATTATTACCGGTACCTGTACGAGAGTTTGCTTGGTTTTGAGTACGATTAGATTGTGTAGAATTTGTAAGTGAATTAAATACTGTAGTTAAAGGTGAACGATTTTCACGTTGTTTTTGTGCAAGTGCTGCTTGATAAACAGCATCACGATCACTACCAGCATACATATAGTCTGTTTCTTTATTTCTTTCTTTAGCGTATTCAACTCCATTTTTCGACTCGATTCCTGCTGGTTTTTCAAATGCTGCAGGAACTTTATTATCTGAAGCTTTCTTCATAACATTTGCCATTATAACTTGAGTTGTTTTTGCTTGATCATAAGATAAAGCTTTAGCAGCTGAATCGAGTACATCAGCTCCTTGCCAAACTGCAACAGTATAGTCAGTGGTATAACCTATCATCCAGCTATCTTTTGTAGAATTAACTACATCAATTCCATAGTTGTAATATGCTGTGTCATCGAAGGTACTAGATCCAGATTTACCAGCCATGTCAAAGTTTGGAATTTTACCATTAGGAGATAATCCATCTTCAGTTAAAACTCCTTTTAAGACGTTTGTCATAAGATAAGCTGTTTCCTCAGACATTGCTTTTACAGGCTCAGACTTAATATTTACTAATTCTTTACCATTAGCATTAAATACTTTTACAATAGTAGAAGGTTTGTTATAGTAACCTTTATTACCGAATGAAGCAAAGGCTCCAGCCATTTGTAAAGTTGAAACTCCATCAACATTACCACCGATTGCTGTAGTAGGTTCATCTTTAGTTACAGGTATTCCTAATCTTTCAGCAAAATGTTTAGCTCTTTCATATCCTACAGATTCGAAAGCGCGTACTGCGGGAATATTGTAAGACCAAGACACTGCTCGAGTCATAGGCACTGTTCCATGATAAATTCTATCCCAGTTTTGAATATAAAACTCAGTTCCAGCTATTTTATATGGTGTATCAGAAAATGTTGTTTGTGGGTCCCAGCCATAGTATTCAATACCCGGTGCATAGTCGATAAGTGGTTTAATAGATGAACCAGGTTGTACACGTGCGTCTACTGCGAAGTTATAACCACCGGCTTTATAATTTTTTCCTCCACCGATAGCTTCAACAAGTCCAGTTTTAGTGTCAAGAACAGATATAGCGGCTTGGGAAGCATGTGGTGTCATTGGGTAAGATTGATTGTCTAACATGTCTTGAACATATATTTGTAATTCAGGATTTAAGTTAGTGTAAACTTTTATTCCCATAGACAATGGATCTTTAACATTTTCAAAGTTTTTATTTTCTTTTAATTCTTTAGTAATTTGATCAATATATGCAGCAAACTTAGGATTATAAGTGTGTTGATTAGCTCTTTCTTCTTTCGTTTTTTCAACAATTCCGTCAGTGATAGGAGTATTTACAGCGTTGTTGTATTCATCTTCAGTAATTTTATCATTACTTAAAAGTGCGTACAATACTGTATCACGACGTTCCTTTGCTTGTTTTGGATAATCATAAGGGTTATACAAAATTGGTTGTTGAGGTATTCCAGTTAATAATGCAACCTGAGGTAGAGTTAACTCATCTAGTTCTTTATTATAGAAATATCTGGCTGCTGTTTTAATACCGTATTGCCCATCAGAATAGTATATTTTATTCATATACATTTCTAGTATGTCTTCTTTAGTATATCTGTTTTCTAATTTTAGCGACAAGTATGCTTCTTGGATTTTCCTTTGTAATGATTTATCAGATGTAAGTAATGAATTTTTTACTACTTGCTGTGTAATAGTACTTGCACCTTGTTGGGCAGAATTAGAACGAATATTCACAAGTACTGCTTTGATAAGACGAATAGGGTCGATACCTATATGAGATTGGAATCTTGAGTCTTCGGTTGTAAGAACAGTTTCTGTAATATTTTTTGGAATGTCATTAATAGACACGTATTCGCGTTTTTCTGCTCCAACTGTCGCTATTAAATTAAGATTTTTATCATAAATTTCCGATGATAGCGGATCTTGTAAATTAGCCTGGGTAATATCAGGAACATCTTTTAATTCTCGAGCAAATAGCATTAATACAATAAAGAATAACACTAAGCAGATTGAAAAAAAGATTGAACTAATATATTTAAATAAAGTTTTCATCTGACGTTAAAACTCACTTTCATTATTTTTTATAATAGTTAAGTAATCTAATCTAATTTTATAGTTAAATAACAACTCGAATGCAGATTCTTCAAATTCACAAAGCTTTATTGATTTTCTACCACCATTTTTTGCACGTTCATGAAAAAATACAAATTGTTTAAATGGAAGAATATACGTCTTATCGATTTTTTTAAATCTAACGATAATAAAAGTTATGCCTCCATGATTTAAGATTTTTTTCATGTGTTCAATTTGGTGTTCATGAATATTATTAAGTGAAAATGATGTAGTAGAGTTAGTCTCTTTAGCTTCAAAATCAATATATTTACCATTCCATAATCCATTATAGTCAGTAGTAGAAGGAGTTTTATAAAATGCCTTAGTAATCATAGCGCTTGCTCTGTTAGGATAATTAACTTCTACTATTTGAATGGGGATAGGTTTTTTATGAATTACTGCAATATCATTATTTAAGTAATATTTATTCGCAAAGTTAATGTCATCCTCGAGTTCCATTCCACGATTAGAATATTTTGTTTTTTGAATAAAATTACTTTTTCTATTAGGATAATTGAACATATATCCCTCCATAAATAATTATCTTATATATTATACTATATTATGAAAGAAATTTGAATTACAAATAGTTGAAATTTAGTATAAATTTAGAACTTATATATTTCAGACTAATTAACTGATAAGAAGAACGCTAGAACTTTATATATAACAAAATATAATATTAAACGGTGAAAAAGGATGTCTAATTATATTTTAAATAAAAGGGAGTGACTTAAGAATCACGATTTTGTAGAAACAAAATTTTATCGAGTCAGCCACCTTTCATTTTAGATTTTTTATTTAAAGAAAATTAGAATATTAAATATAAAAAACTAGTAATAATAAAAATCACTATTAGTATAGTTAAAGAAGATATATAACAGTATGAAATTTATCTAACAAGGAGCTACAAAAGAAATTGGTAGAAATAACATTTATAGTTTGGAATATACAATTTAAAAATTAATAACAATAAACAATGGATGAGTAATACAGTAATATATTTATAAAAAAATAAAATTTTTCGAAAAAAAGTATCAGATTTGTGGTATAATATAAGTAATTTTAAAAATAAGAGGTGGTATTGTTATGAGACAATCAAGAACGTTTATTCCAACAACAAGAGAAGTACCATCCTCTGCAGAAGCAATTAGTCACAAGTTGCTTATTAAAGCGGGGATGGTGAAGCAGGTATCTGCAGGAGTTTATACACATCTTCCCTTAGCTACTAGAGTAATTCAAAAAATCGAAAAAGTTATAAGAGAAGAACATGAAAAAATTGGTGCTGTAGAATTATTAATGCCAATTTTACAATCTGATGAATATTGGAAAAAATCTGGACGTTGGAACAAAATGGGAGACGAATTAATTCGTGTTACCGATAGAAAAAATGCAGGATATGCATTAAGTCCAACAGCAGAAGAAATCATTTGTCAAACAGTTAGCAATATGGTAACTTCATATAAACAACTTCCAGTGAATTTATATCAAATTCAAACTAAATTCCGTGATGAAATTCGTCCACGTTTAGGGTTATTACGTTGTAAAGAGTTCATTATGAAAGATGGTTATTCATTCCATGATTCACCAGAATCGCTAAGAGAAACATATAATGACTATTATCAAGCATATAGTAACATCTTTGATAGATTTGAGCTTAAGTATCGTGCAGTAAAAGCTGATTCTGGTAATATCGGAGGAAGTTATACTCACGAATTCCAAGCATTAGCAGAAGTAGGGGAAGATACTATTGCCTATACTGAAGAGAGTGATTACGCAGCGAATATTGAAACTGCTGCAGTAGTTGAACAAAACTACACTATGCCTACTGGCTTTGAGAAAAAAGAGCGTAGTTTATTAGAAACGCCAAATCAACAATCTATAGATGACATTGCAGCATTTTGTGGTGTAGAAGTTAATCGTGCGATGAAAGCTTTAGCATTAAAAGCTGATGGAGAATTCTATTTAGTTCTTATGCGTGGTAACGATCAACTTAATGATATTAAATTCATGAAAGCGACAGGAACTTCTGAAGTAGAAATGGCAACTGAACAAGAAATTGAAGAAGTTATGGGAAGTGTTGTTGGTTACATGGGACCATTTGGTATTAAAAACTGTAGAGTAATCGCGGATAATGCTATTAAATACATGTACAACCACAGTTGTGGAGCTAATAAAAAAGGATTCCACTATATCAACGTAAATCCAGGGGATTATGAAGTAGAAGCTCACTACGATCTTCGTATGATTGAAGAAGGTGACTTAGCAGAGGACTTATCAGGACCAATTAAATTTGCTAAAGGAATCGAGGTAGGACAAGTGTTCGAACTTGGTAAAGGATATTCAGAATCTATGGATATTACGTACCTAGATGCTAATGGTCGCGCAAATCATTTTTACATGGGATGTTATGGTATTGGGGTAACTCGTGTTATTTCAGCTATTATCGAACAAAATAGCGATGACAAAGGTATTATCTGGCCTAAAGAAGTAGCACCATATCAAGTTCATTTAGTATGTGTAGATGTTAAGAAAGAAGAGCAAGTAAAACTTAGTGAAGAATTATATGCTAGCTTAACTGCTGCTGGTTATGAAGTACTTTATGATGACAGAGTAGAGCGTGCGGGTGTTAAATTTAATGATGCAGACTTAATCGGTATTCCATTACAAGTAGTAGTAGGTAAAAAAGCTGCAGAAGGAATCGTTGAAGTTAAAGATAGAAAAACTCTAGAAAAAGTTGATACAGAAGTTGCTGATGTATTAGCTAAAGTAGAAGCATTTTATAAATAGTGCTACGTAGTTAAAATAATAAATACCAACTAAAAATAAATGGTTGTAAGAAGATAACAATTTGTTTTTGGTTGGTATTTTTAGTATAATTTAATAGAGTATATTTTTTAATAGAGTATATTTTGTTTTAGTATGCATAAGATAAGGAAAGCACCTTATGATTATGGTGAAAGGGTCTAGTCAAAAGGATAATTTGCCAAATACAGAGATAAAAATAGGAGGAAGCATGAGTAATAAACATTTTTCTTTATTAGTTAAAACATTAGAATTAGAAGAACAATTAGCCAATTCGGAATTTATAAATTTTTCATTAGATAATATAGAAAAAGATAATAAAAACAAAATATGGACGTTTAATTTTAGTGGAGAAAATTTACCATCAGTAGATGAACTTACATTACTTATTCAAAAAATAAGAGAGAGTTTTTTAGGAGACTATATCGTTAATTATCGCTTAAAAGTAAGCAATGAAGTAACTGATGAACAAATTAAAGAATTTTGGAAATATATAATACTGGAGAATTTCTCAGAAATATCTCAGGTGTTACTAGAAAGTATTTTGTTTAGTGAAATTGGTGTTAATAATAGTGTATTAACAATGAAGATAATGGCTCCATCTATTTGGAATAATTTTATTAATGAAAGAAAACAACAAATTATTAGTAGTTATTCAAACCTTGGAATTACTATTAAAGATATAGTTCCTAATTTCTCTAAAACAGATGTTGAAGCGGTATTAGAAAGTCAGGAGGAAAAGATTTCTCAGGAAATAGTAAAATTAGAAGAAATAGAGAAAAAAGAAGCGGAAAGGAAACCAAAAGAACCTGAGAAAAAATTTGCTGCCTTCGGTGGAGGCGGGGTAAGTCGCTATGGCCAAGAAATACGTGATGAAGATATCGTAGAGATAAAGGATGTTGTAGGATATTCTGGTGATGTAACAATAATGGCGCAAGTTTTTGGCACGGAAGAAATTGTACACAGAAATGGTTCAAGTCAATACCGATTAAAACTTACAGATTATAGTGATTCTATCATTTTAAGGCTATTTGGTAACAATCCAAATTCTAAATTCCAAAATAAACGTAAAAATGAGCTTATAGATTTAGTAAAAGGGATTAAAAAAGGGCAATGGCTTAAAATCCATGGAACTGTGAGTAATGATCCATATTTAAGAGATACAATCATCGAGCCTAAATCTGTTGAAGTAGCGCAAAAAGAAGAGAAAAAAGATAATTATAGTGGTAAAAAAAGAATAGAGTTAAATACTCATACAAAAATGAGTCAGCTAGAAGGTATTTCTTCTGCGAAAGAATATTTAGCTCGTGCTATTGATTGGGGACACGAAGCAATTGCGTTTACTGATACTTATGGAGTTCAGGCGTATCCAGAAATTTGCTTAAGTTCAAAAGGCAAGGAAATCAAACCAATATATGGATTAAATGCTTTTATTATGGATGATAGTATTACAGCTACAACAAATCCAAAAGAGCTTAAATTAAAAGATGCAACTTATGTTGTTTTTGACGTTGAAACTACTGGTCTTTCTGCTGAACGTGACAGACTAATAGAGATTGCGGCTGTTAAGGTAAAAAATGGAACTGAGATAGATAGTTTTGAAAGTTATATTAATCCGCAAAGACCTATTTCAGAATTAATTACCAAAATTACTAGTATTACTAATGATGATGTTAGAAATGCTCCTTTAGAAAAAGAGGTTATGACTAATTTTTATAATTGGTTAGATAAAGATGACATATTGGTAGCCCATAATGCAAAGTTTGACCTTGGTTTCTTAGATACATGCTTTGAGCGTTTGGGATTGGAAAATAAAAATAATGCAAGTATAGATACGCTATTTGTTTCTCGTGCTGAAAATAAAGAGGCTAAAAGGCATGGTCTTAGCAATTTAGCTAAATTATACAAAGTTCGTTTAGTACAGCACCACAGAGCTATTTACGATACAAAAGCTACTGCAGAAATTTTTGTTAAAATGTTAGATCAATTATATGAACTTGGTATTGAATGCCATAATGAAATAGATCGAAAGATTGATTTGGAGCTTGCGCATAAGCGTTCAAGAGCTTTTCCATGCTCAATTTTAGTGAAGAATGCAAAAGGTCTTAAAGATTTATTTAGACTTGTTTCTTATAGTTGTACTAAGTACTTAAATGCTGCCAAACCAACTATTCCACGTAGTTTATTAGAACAATACCGACAAGATTTACTGATTGGTAGTGGTAATAGTGATAATGAAGTATTTGAAGAATTGCTAAATTCAAAAGAAGCTAAGGTAGAAGATATAATCGATTTTTATGATTATATTGAAATTCAACCTAATAATCACTATGAGAGTTTTATAAAGAATGAGAGAATAGCAAATACATCGGAATTAGAAGAAATTCTGAAAAAATTAATACAATTAGCTAAGAAAAAAGAAAAAATTGTTGTAGCAACAGGAGATTGTTATTATCTAGATGAATATCAACATGTCTATCGACAAATATTAAGACTAACGGTGAAAAGTAATCCTGGTGCTCGTGATTTAAAACCAATGGCAACATTCTTGACAACTGAAGAAATGTTAAAAGAATTCTCTTATTTAGATGAACAACTAAGAGAAGAAATAGTTATTGATAATACTCATAAAATCAATGATATGATAGAATTAGTTGTACCGTTAAAAGATAAGCTGTATACGCCAAATATTGAAGGTGCAGCTGATGAGGTTCGTAATCTTAGTTATGATATGGCTCATAAAATATATGGAGAACAGCTACCGGAGATTGTAGAGAAGAGATTAGAAAAAGAACTGGCCTCTATTATCGGTAATGGATTCAGTGTAGTATATTTAATTTCACATAAGCTAGTTAAGAAATCACTTGATGATGGATATCTTGTAGGATCAAGGGGGTCTGTTGGTTCATCATTAGTTGCGACAATGATGGAGATTACAGAGGTTAACCCATTAGCTCCGCATTATGTTTGTCCAAAATGTAAACATAGTGAATTTTTCTTAAATGCTGAATATGCTTCCGGATTTGACCTTCCAAATAAAAATTGTCCGCATTGTGATATTAAGATGACAAAGGACGGTCAGGATATTCCGTTCGAAACATTCTTAGGATTTAATGGAGATAAAGTACCCGATATAGATTTAAACTTCTCTGGAGAATATCAAGCTACGGCACATAACTTTACGAAAGAAATTTTTGGTGAGGATTACGTATACCGTGCCGGAACTATTTCGACAGTAGCAGAAAAAACAGCTTATTCATTTACTAGAGATTATTATGAGAAAAATGAAGTAGAAAAAAGAAGTATTGATATAGAGAGAATAGCAGCAGGATGTGAAGGCTCTAAGAGAACTACTGGTCAACACCCTGGAGGGATACTAGTCGTTCCAAATGATATGGATATTTTTGACTTTACACCGTACCAATTCCCGGCGGATGATGAAACGAGTCCATGGAGAACAACTCACTTTGATTTCCATTCTATTCATGATAATATTTTAAAATTTGATATACTTGGACACGATGATCCAACTATGATAAGAAAACTTCAAGATTTATCTGGCATCGATCCTAAAACAATAGATGTATCTGATCCTGAAGTAATGGGTATTTTCTCAACGGTAGAAGCACTCGGAGTAACAAGAGAACAAGTAGATTCAGCTAGTGGAACATTTGGTATTCCTGAATTTGGAACAAACTTTGTTATTCAGATGCTAGATGACACGAAGCCGACTACATATTCAGAATTAGTTCAAATATCAGGATTATCTCATGGTACAGATGTTTGGTTAGGTAATGCTCAAGAATTAATCAAAAATGGTACTTGTGAACTTAAGGATGTAATTGGATGTCGTGATGATATTATGGTATATCTAATTCATGCAGGTCTTGAAGAAGGATTGTCTTTCAAAATAATGGAAAGTGTAAGGAAAGGTAAAGGTTTATCAGAAGACTTCGAAAAAGCTATGGTTGATAATAATGTTCCAGCTTGGTACATTGATTCATGTAAAAAAATTAAATATATGTTCCCGAAAGCCCATGCATGCGCCTATGTACTTATGGCGCTCAGAATAGCGTGGTTTAAGGTACATCAACCACTTACATATTATTGTGCTTATTACTCAGTAAGAGCGAGTGATTTTGACATTATTACGGTTGTTAAGGGAGCAGAAACACTTAAAGCAAAAATTAAAGAAATAAAAACTACAGATAAAAATGAATTATCGAATAAAGATAAAGATGCTCTTGTAAGCTATGAAATTGCTAATGAGATGATGGAGCGAGGTTTCACTTTTTCAAAAGTAGATATAAAAAAATCAGCAAGTCATGACTATATCATTGAAGGAAATACTTTAATTCCACCGTTTTCTATTGTTCCTGGTCTAGGTGATAACGTAGCGAACAAAATAGTTCAGGCGAGAGAAGAAAAACCTTTCTTATCTATTGAGGATTTTTCAAAACGAGGAAGTGTATCATCAACTGTGGTAGAGTATTTGAGAGAGATGGGGACATTAAAAGGTTTGCCTGAAAAAGCTCAATTATCATTCTTTGATGAATTGTAATAGTATATCATACAAAACAAATAATAAAAGAATCAATTATAATGTAATAAAACAATAAATTTCATTTTTGAAAAATATATTTTTAAAAAGAATTTAAGATGTATTAAAATTTTAACAGTAAATATGTTTTAGAATAAGAATATAGTATATGATTTATTAAAATTAGTTTTTTATTATTTGATAACTTAAATTATACTTTTTATAAATTAAATATTAAAATAATTATTCGAACTTTATTTATTTTTTAATTTGTGGTAGTATTATATGTGATATAAAATGTAAATATAGAGATGGAGGAAACAACTTGGAAAAGATAGTCGTTAAAGGTGGAACGCCTTTAATAGGAGAAGTACAAGTTTCTGGTGCGAAGAATGCAGCTTTACCAATTTTAGCTGCAGGTTTATTGGCAACAGAGGGTACAAGTAAATTTTATAATGTTCCTAAGTTATCAGATATTAAAACAATAGGATTATTATTTGAAAGTCTAGGTGTAAAAATTGATTATAGACCAGATGAAAACACATTGGAAATGGACGCAAGAAATCCATTATTAACAGAGGCATCATTTGAATTTGTTAGTAAAATGAGAGCATCATTTTTAGTTTTAGGTCCTATGCTAGCTCGTGAAGGAAGTGCGAAGGTAGCAATGCCAGGTGGATGCTCTATTGGAAGTAGACCGATTGATCAACATTTAAAAGGATTTGAAGCCTTAGGTGCTACAATTATTCAGGATGCAGGATTCGTAGAAGCCCGAGCAGAAAAAGAATTAGAAGGATCAACAATCTTCTTTGACTTCCCAAGTGTAGGTGGAACACAAAATGTTATTATGGCCAGTTGTCTAGCAAAAGGAAAAACAACAATTGTTAATGCTGCACAAGAACCAGAAATCGAAGACATGATTAACTTCTTAATTAAAATGGGAGCTAAGATTGAAGGGAAAGGAACTTCTGTTTTAGTTATAGAAGGTGTTGAAAAGTTAGTAGGTACAGAATATACTGTAATGCCTGACCGTGTAGAAGCGGCTACATATATGATTGCAGCAGCTGCAACTAAAGGAGATGTTCTTGTTAAAGGAGCTCCGTATAAAGATAATGTCGCTTTAGTAAGTAAGATGCGAGAAATGGGAGTTGAAATCGAGGTTGTGGATGAAACATCGATGCGAGTAAGTAATAAACTTGAGAGTTTAAGACCTGTAGATGTCAAGACTTTACCACACCCAGGATTTTTAACGGATATGCAATCTATTATGTGTGTATTGACACTATTAGCTGATGGTACAAGCACAATTACTGAAACTGTTTTTGAAAATAGGTTTATGCATGTTGAAGAACTACGTAGAATGAATGCGAAAATCAGAATAGAAGGAAGAAGTTCACTAATAGAAGGGTTACCTCATTTAGAAGGAACTACTGTAAGAGCTACAGATTTACGTTCAGGAGCAGCGTTAGTTATCGCAGGATTAATGGCTACAGGAACTACTAAAGTTATTGATATTTATCATATTGATAGAGGATATGTAGACATTGAAGAAAAAATGAGAAAACTAGGTGCAGATATTCAAAGAATTGATGAGTAGGAATTTATTATGAAATTAAGTGATAAATTATTAAGATATTTGCGAAATATAGCCTTGATAATTATTATATTTTATATAGGATTATTAATAGGCTACACTATTCTTGGTAAGGGAAGTTTATTCGATGCTTTAAGTTTAAAGCCGATAAGACATATTAAAGATATTATATACAATTAGGAGGAAATGAAGATGGCAAATGATTTATTTGTAGAACTTCAACAAAAATTAGAAGGGAAAAATGTACGTATCGTACTTCCAGAAGCATATGATGAGCGTGTATTAGAAGCGGCTGTTAAATTAGGCGCTACTAGTTATGTTCAACCTGTGTTAGTTGGAAAAAAAGAAAAAGTAGAAGAGATTGCTAAAGGGTTATCTTTAGATGCTTCTAACTTGGAAGTTATTGATCACGAAAACTACGAAAAATTAGAAGAATTAGTTGCTAAGTTTGTAGAGCGTCGTGCAGGAAAAGTAACTGAAGAAAAAGCTCGTGAATTATTAAAAGATGTTAACTACTTCGGAACTATGTTAGTATATACAGGTGAAGTTGAAGGATTAGTATCTGGAGCAATTCACTCTACTGGAGATACTGTTCGTCCAGCGTTACAAATAATAAAAACTAAACCAGGTACAAAACGTACAAGTGGTGCATTCATTATGAGTAAAGAAGACAAACGTTATGTATTTGCTGACTGTGCGATTAACCCAACATTAGATGCAGAAGGTTTAGCTGAAATCGCAATTGAAAGTGCAAGAACAGCTAAAAGCTTTAACGTTGATCCAAAAGTAGCAATGTTAAGTTTCTCTACTTTAGGTTCAGCTGTTACTGAAGATACTACAAAAGTGGCAGAAGCTACTAAATTAGTTAAACAAAATGCACCTGAATTAGCGGTAGAAGGTGAATTACAATTCGATGCTGCAGTTGTACCTTCAGTTGCTAAATTAAAAGCTCCTAATTCAAAAGTACAAGGAGATGCTAATGTATTTGTGTTCCCGAGCCTAGAAGCTGGTAATATTGGATACAAAATTGCACAACGTTTAGGTGGATTTGAAGCTGTAGGACCAATCTTACAAGGATTAAACGCTCCTGTGAATGACCTATCTCGTGGATGTAATGCAGAAGATGTATATAAACTTTCATTAATTACAGCTGTTCAAGCTTTAGAAAAATAAGATTTTAATAAAGAGGTTGACTTTGGTCAATCTCTTTTATTCTTTATAATTGCATTTATACCAATTTATATGGTAATATATAATGATGTATATATGGAGGTAAACATGGTTGCGATAGAATCAAAAGATGATTTATATGTTATAGATTTGTTAGAAGATTTTGATGAATTTTATTTAGAGTTAGAAAAATTCGCTGAAGAGAATAGAGTTCCAATTATCGATAAGATCGGAATAAGATTTTTAATTCAAATGCTGAAAATAAAGAAAGCTAAGAATTTGTTAGAAATTGGGACGGCTATTGGGTATACTTCTATCAAATTGGCGGAAAAAATAGGATGTAATGTTACTACTATTGAGCGTGATGATAAGATGTATAGCGAAGCAAAAAACAACATTGAAAAGAGAAATCTTACTGATAAAATAACATTGCTTCATGCTGATGCATTAGAACTTCAAGATGAAGTAGTGATAAATGCCCCATACGATGTAGTATTCATTGATGGAGCTAAAAGTCAAAGTAGAAAGTTTTTTGAATTATATGAACCATATTTTGCTGAAGATGTTGTAGTTATTACGGATAATGTGCTATTTAAAGGAATGGTTGCAGATCCAAGTATTATAAAACACAGTAGAGATTTAAAACAACTTTCTAGAAAAATTAATAATTATAATGAATGGTTATTAAAACATGAAAACTATGAGAGTGTAATATTGCCATTTGGAGATGGAATAACTATAACAACAAGAAAATAAAATTATAAAGCTATTAAGTTAGTAGATTTTATTAAGAAAGGATAAAAAATGACAGTAGAATTAGTTGTAACACCGAAAAGTATAGATCATATTTATGAACTTATAAATGTTGGAGCTGATAGTTTCGTAATTGGTGAAGAAAAATATGGATTACGTCTTGCTGGTGAATTTAAAAGAGATGAATTAAAAAAAGCTATTGAGATTATTCACCAAGCGGGAAAAAAAGCTTATGTGAGTGTGAATGCTATTTTTCATAATGAGCATATCGATGACTTAGTTGATTATTTACATTATCTATCAACGTTAAATGTAGATGCGTTAATATATGGAGAACCAACAATCATTACTATCTTAAGAGAAGAAAATCTTGATTTTAAACTTCAATGGGATCCACATACATTAGCAACGAATTCATTCTCTTGTAATTACTGGGGGAAACGTGGAGCTTATAGAACATGTCTTTCAAAAGAATTAACTATTGATGAGATTCTTGAAATCACTGGAAAAAGTGACTATGAGATTGAAGTTCAAGTGCAAGGGATGCTTTGCATGTTCCAATCAGTAAGAAAATTAGTTGATAATTACTTCATGTATAGCGATAAAGAGAAATATATCGAAGAATATAGTAATTCTAAGAAACTATTCCTATATAGTCAAGATAGAAATGAACGTTACCCAATTTTCGAAGATTCTAATGGAACGCACATTATGAGTGCAAATGACATCTGTGCAATTGAAGAGTTAGATCGTCTAATTGAAGCAGGAGTATCTGCATTCAAAATTGAGGGTGTTTTAAAAGATGAAGATTATATTACAGAAGTAGTAACGATTTATCGTGATGCTATAGATCTTTATTATGAAGATAAAGATGCATATGAAGATGAAAAACAAGATTTCTATAATGATATAGAGAGAATTAAACCGAAATATAGAGAAGTAGACCTAGGATTTTTCTACAAGAAAACTATGTACTAATCATATTTTAAATTTTGAAAAGAGGACAAGGTTTCCTATATAAAACCTAATAAAAAAGACAAGGAGGATGGGTCATACTTGAATGTGACCTAAACTTATGGCAATACCAAATATTTCAGAAATTAAAGACGGCAAGAGAATAATAACGAAAAAACCGGAATTACTGCTTCCAGCAGGTAATTTAGAAAAATTAAAAATAGCTATTCATTACGGAGCAGATGCTGTGTTCTTAGGTGGACAGGAGTTTGGACTTCGTAGTAACGCAGACAATTTTACAATTGAAGAAATCAAAGAAGGTTGTGAGTTTGCAGCAAAATATGGAGCTGATATTTATGTAACAGCGAATATTATTGCGCATGACGAAAACTTTGAAGGATTAGATGAATTCTTAATGGCACTGCAAGATGCAGGGGTAAGAGGAATCATCGTTGCAGATCCATATATTATTGAAAGATGTAAAGCTGTTGCTCCCAATGTAGAAGTACATATTAGTACTCAGCAATCTATCTCAAACTATAAAGAAGTTAGATATTGGGAAAGTGAAGGAGTACACCGTGTTGTATTAGCACGTGAAACAGGATATGAAGAAATAAAAGAAATTCGTGAAAAAACAGATGTTGAGATTGAGATGTTTGTACACGGGGCAATGTGTATAGCATATTCTGGACGTTGTACTTTAAGTAACTATATGACGGCGCGTGATAGTAATCGTGGAGGTTGTTGTCAATCATGTCGTTGGAACTATGATCTTTATGAAGAAGGAACTGATGAAGATACTAAATTATTCGATGAAGGTACAAATCCTTACGCAATGAGCCCTAAAGATTTAACTTTAATCGAAGCTGTACCAGAAATTATTGAATTAGGTATTGATTCATTAAAAGTTGAAGGTCGTATGAAATCAATTCACTATGTTGCGACTGTTGCGAGTGTGTACAGAAAGTTGATTGATGATTACTGTGCAGATCCAGACAATTTCAAGATGACACCAGAATATAAATTAGAACTATATAAATGTGCTAATCGTGATACTGCGATGTCATTTTTCTACGAAATACCTAAGTATACTGAACAAATGTTTGGAAATGAAGGTGGTAAGAAAACAAATTATGATTTTGTTGGACAAGTACTTCACTACGATGAAGAAACTCAAATTGCAACAATTCAACAACGTAACTTCTTTAAAACAGGTCAAGAAGTTGAATTCTTTGGACCAGAAATTGATACATTTAGACAAGTTATCGGTGAAATTTATGATGAAGATGGAGAATTATTAGATGCAGCAAGACATCCACTTCAAATTATTAGAACAAAATTGGACTCTAGAGTATTTAAAAGCAATATGATGCGAAAGGAAATGGGACGCTAATGGCTACAGATAGACCAAAAATTATCGGTATTGTAGGAGGAAGCGGTAGTGGTAAAACTACTGTTACTAAAAGAATTATAGATGAGTTAACTCAAGATAAGGTTGCATTAATTGAACAAGATTATTATTATAAAGATCAAAGTCATATGACGATGGATGAGAGAGTTAAGACAAATTATGATCACCCTAATGCATTTGATAATGAGTTACTGTACAATCATCTATTAGAATTAATCGAAGGAAGAGCTGTTGAACTTCCAGTATACGATTATGTAAATCATACTCGTAGCAAAGAACAAAAACACCAAGAACCTAAAGATGTAATTATTATCGAAGGTATGTTTGGTCTTTATTCAGAAAAACTACGTGAATTAATGGATATTAAAATTTATGTTGATACACCGAGTGATCTTCGTATTTTAAGACGCTTATTACGTGATATTAATGAACGTGGAAGAACTGTAGAATCTGTTATTAATCAATATTTAGTGTCGGTTAGACCTATGCACGAGAAATATATTAAACCAACTAAACAATATGCTGATATTATTGTTCCTGATGGCGGATATAATGATATAGCGATTGACATTTTAATAACAAAAATCAAATCGCTACTAGCAAAATAGTAAAAAAAACGATATAATATAGAGTAGACTAAAAAAAGGAGTACCACTATGGCTTTAGAAGAAAAATTAGAATATCAAATGACCCAAGAAGGTTATGACAAACTTGTAGAAGAATTAGAACATTATAAAAAAGTAAAACGTCCAGAAGTAATTGAAAAAATTAAAATTGCACGTAGTTTTGGGGACTTATCTGAGAACTCTGAATACGATGCAGCAAAAGATGAGCAAGGTCATATCGAACGTAAAATTCTAGAAATGGAACAAATGATTCGTTATGCTGTTATCATCGAATTAGATGAAAAGTCAACTTCAATTCGTCTTGGTAATACTGTAACTTATCAAGAACTACCAGATGGTTTAACTGAAACTTACAAAATTGTAGGTAGTGCAGAAGCTAATCCATTTGAATATAAAATTTCAAATGAATCTCCTGTAGCTCAAGCTTTATTAGGAAAAGAAGTAGGAGATATTGCGAAAGTATCATTACCTACAGGACCAGAAGATTCAATGGACATCAAAATTTTAGCGGTAGAGTAATATTATGATAGCATTAATAGGTGCGATGCCAGAAGAAGTGGCTATAATAAAAGAAAAGATAGAGAATCTACAAGAGAAAAAAATAGCACATGTAAGATTTTATGAAGGTAAATATGAAGAACGTGATATTGTTCTAATGTTAAGTTTACCTGGTAAAGTTAATGCTGCTATTGCTACAACTTTACTTTTAGATCACTACAAACCGGAGTATGTCATTAATATAGGTACATGTGGTGCATTGCAAGGTGATATGGAAATTGGAGATATGATTGTTGCAACTGAAGTAAGACATTTTGATGTTGATGCGACAGAGTTTGGATATGAAATTGGTCAAGTGCCGCAAATGCCAGCGGCATACAAGAGTGATGAAAAATTACAAAAACTAGCATCTGAAATCAATTTACCGAATCACAATATTCATTTTGGTTTAGTAGGTACATCAGATTCATTTATCTCTAATAAAGAATTAAAAAAAGGAATAATGAAAAATTTTCCTAACATGCAAGTAGTTGAAATGGAAGCAGCAGCGATTGCTCAAACTTGTTATCAGTTTGGGACAAAATTTATCGTTTGCCGTAGTGTAAGTGATAAGGCAGAAGAAGGAACACGTGTTACCTTTGATGAATTTTTACAAATAGCAGCAGTAAACTCATCTATTTTAACTACAGAATTAATTAAAAAACTTTAAAATTAATTATAAAAATCAGCAAAGAAGAGCATCTGCTTTTCTTTGCTGTAATATTTATTATATCCATGATCAATAATATATTTAATAGATAGAATTTTAAATAATTAATTGTATTGAAAAAAGCGTTATAAAATGTTAAGATAAAGTAGATAAATATTATTTAAGGAAAAGAAAAATGAAAAATATTACCGAAAAAAAATCTTTTACTTATTTGAAAAATTTAATTCAAATAGGTTTGGGATTATTGATATTTTATTTAATTTTTTCCTATTTTAAAAAAGAGATTGTTAGTTTAGATTTTAAAAAAATACATCATCTTACTCTGGCTATAGGAGAGATGAGATTTTTATTAATTTTAATATTTGGTTTATTGGGGATAAGTATTTTGTGTCTTTACGATTACTTTGTCCTTAAAGCCATTAATTTAACAAAAAATATGTCTTCATTGCGTATTTTTAAAATTAGTTTTATGACTAACACATTAAATATGGTTCTAGGTTTCGGAGGTTTTATTGGAGCTGGACTTAGATATTATATGTATAAACCTTATACGAAAAACGGGAAAACCTTGGTTGCTGCGATAGGGATGATTTTAGTCTCTATGCTTTCAGGTATTAGTTTATTGTCAATTTTTGTAGTGTTTAATGTGTTTCCAGGGCAAGCGTTATATGCTGATAATAAAATTTTTTACTATGCTTTAATACTAATGTCACTCTTTTTACCTTTATATCTATTCTTTAATTTAAGAAAGCCGAGAATTAGAACTGATAGATATTTAAGTGTAAAATTGACGATAATTTCTTTTTTAGAATGGGTATTTGCAGCCCTTATTATTCTTATGATTCTTTATTTTTATACAGGAGATTTAGTAGCTGATAAGGAATTGCAAATAATGGGAGTTATAATAGTAGCTTCAATAGTAGGATTACTAACTATGATCCCAGGAGGATTAGGTACTTTTGATACATTAGTACTTATAGGGCTTAAAAACTTAGGAATAAACCCAGAAATTGTAGGTGCAACGATTATAATTTATAGATTATCATATTATGTCGTTCCATTTTCTATAGGGTGTTTAATGTTTCTAAGTGAAGGGATTAGAATGATAAAAATTAAATTAAGGAGAGGAGAAAAGTTATGATTACGATTATAATTTATGCAGTTTTGGCTTACTTAATCGGAAATGTAATGGGTGGTAAATTATTAGAAAAAATTTATAAAGAAGAATTTACTAATAAAGGATCAGGAAATGTTGGAGCGAGAAATGCTGGGCGCGTTCTAGGACCTAGATCATTTTTATTTGTTTTAGCAGTAGATTTCTTTAAGGGATTCTTTGTAGTTATTCTACTTAAGATATTGAATGTGGAACCTAAGATTATATATATATGTATTGTACTAGTATTACTTGGGCATATAAAACCTATTATATTTAAGTTTAAAGGTGGTAAGGGAGTTGCAACATTCTTTGGATGTTTAGCGGCTTTATCGTTAAATTTATTTTTAATTATGATTCTTTGTACATTAGTTATTGCTATAATAGTAAAGAGTCTAACGATAGGATTTTATTCAAGTTTACCATTTGTAACATATATAAACTATATAGAAAACCCATCGTTTTTAATACTAGGAATATTCATTTTGGCGGTCTTATTATTAAGTGTCGTTGCTGTAAGAGACATAGAAGAGTCATTTAATAAATATTTTAGTGTAAAAAAAGTTAAGAAATCAGTTCGATAGTGAGCTGATTTCTTTTTTTGCTATTTAGAATTGTTATTTCGTAGTTCTTTTCTTATAAGCAGAGTACGTTTAAAATGAATTATCGCATATAATAAAAGAAAAATCACAAAAGTTATATATGGAACATAGTAGTATTCTAGTATGTTAATTTTATTGATAAAATTAACAAAGGGTGTTAAGTATACTATTATCATTGCTGTAGTGTAAAAAATATTCTCATATTTTAAAAGATTCAAGATTTTATTAGTTTTTATTAATAACTTATTTTTTTCTTGATAATATCTTACAAAGCTAACGTAGATACATATCGGAATAGTTGAGTAGAAATAGAGGGCATTTTTTGTATAAAAAAATGCAGTTAATAGCACGATGAAAATAAGAAAAGTGATGATTAAGTATTTGTTATATTTCATATAATATCCCTCCCTTTATGAAAAAACAATGTATATAAATAATATAAGTAGGACTTGTTAAGTGGTAACACCTATATTTCGATATAATTATATCATAAATATATTTTAGGGTGAAGAAGTTTTAATAGAGTATACGAATTTTATATAATTATTAAATAAAAAATATATAATGAAACTTAAAAATTGGCGCTGACTCAAAAGTCCTAGATAAAAAAAGTTTATAAGAAAACTTATAGACGCAAGTGTATAATAACTATAAATCTTTGAAAATTCAGATTTAGAGGAATTAGCATAAATACCATAATTCTATCTTTTATTATTTAACTAATAAACGATTTCATTCCGATTTACAGCGGTGCAAATCGGAATAATTACTTAAGACGAGAATCTATTGACTTGTAATATAAAACATAATAAAATTTAAGTATAGAATAAAAACGGAGGCGATTAAGATGAGTAGATGTGAATGTGAACACCACTGTCATTGTCATGATGCGGTAGAAGATTGCAAATGTGGAAATTGTGTTAAAGGAGCATGCGAGTGTAAAGAAGGTTGCGCTTGTGGCTGCCATAATGCAAAAGAAGATTGCGAATGTGGAAACTGCAAAACTGGTGAATGTCATTGTGATAAGCACGTAGCATAAGAAAGAAGAGTTGACAATAAAGTCAACTCTTCTTTCAGGCTGTTGACAAATGCAGAAACTGCATGAGTCAACAGCCTATTTTAATGA